>DYTF01000001.1:27385-28637 GCA_020726105.1 Sulfurovum sp.
AGACGCGCCGCTTTTATCTCGCATATGCCCCATGCTCTGAGTTTTTCTCTGGCAAATTCGGTGATGGCGCAAGAAGGCTCAAAAAGCATTGTGGCACTTGCTGGAGGAGGGTTTAAAGACATGAGTCGTATCGCCAAATCTTCACCTTCGATGTGGGAAGATATCTTTAGACAAAACAAAACCAATGTACTTGAAGCACTGAATGCCTTCAATGACGAGCTGGATCGTTGCAAGGAAATGGTTGAAAAAGAAGAGTGGCAAAAACTGCATGCTTGGATGCAAAAAGCAAATAGCCTACATGACATCCTAGGCTAAAGCACTAAACAAGGCGTTCAAGCATTTGTTTAAGGGCTTTTTTATCAATTTGCACTGTTTTGTCCCCGCGTTTTTTAGCATAAAGCTTGCGTACCATCTCTTCCACGGCAGAATCTTCACTGATATGTGCATACAAAATCTTAAGTGCCTCATCGTCACTAAAGGATTTTTTACTTAGCCCTTTAGGCAGATATCTTAGTATTTCCACAGACAACCCTCCCAACACAAAAGCCAAAGCAAGCATCCACCACGACAGACCACTCTGCACCGTTTTTGGCTCTACTGTAAGCTCTTTTTTCTCTTTAGTGGCTTGCTCTGTGTCGCTTTGTACTACAGAGTGGGTTTGTTGTGTTTGTGCGGGCATTTCTGTTTTTACACTTTTTTTGATACCTACATCATACTTCTTGACGGTTAAAGTCTTGAGAGTGTCTTCCCCGGGTTTTAACGCTGTAAAAGAACGCTCTGGTATGCTGAAATCTTCTTCAGAGATAAAGGCAAAGCTTTTGCTGTACTTGCTATGAAGCTCTCCACCAAGCACCGAAGTCTCTCTTTTTGCCTCATCTGAATAGACCGTCACCCCATCTATCTCGTATTTTGGATACTCAAAATTCTCCAAACTGCCTTTTCCTTCTATGGTAACGATGAGATTGACAGGTTTATTTGCCTTAGTCTCTTGCGTGTCAAGATGTGAGGTGAGGGTAAAGTCTCCGAGTAAATCACTTTGTTTAGACTGGGGTTTAACCTCAATGTCCAGTGTGTTAGAGCCGATGTGATTCCACTGTGTCCCAAAACCCATTCCAAAGATATCCCTTGTGTTTCTATCGGGTAAGCCTATGGCTGCGCGAGCTGGAGCGATGCTGTAATTTCCCTCTGCATTTGCAGTAAGGATATACTGTACTTCTTGAATCTTGTAGTCACCTTTGATGTAAGGTTGCTG
>DYTF01000001.1:28737-46909 GCA_020726105.1 Sulfurovum sp.
TAAGGATATACTGTACTTCTTGAATCTTGTAGTCACCTTTGATGTAAGGTTGCTGCTGGACCCCATCACTTACGGTAAATCCTGAAAAAGTGGGCGGCGTATACTGAACATTTTGTGAAAGCTTGATGTCGTTTTTTATGGCAAAATTAACGCTTACACCAAACGATTCACCAACGCTGACTTGGGTATTTTGTGTCTTCATCTCTAAAGAGTAGGGTGCTGCATTGTGAGATGATGGTGTGCTAGAGTGAAGCACTGTTATCTCAATAGGCTCTGTTTGGTATGATTTATCCCCAATCTGAACCACATAAGAAGGAATCGTCATGCTTTGCTTTGGAACAAACTCAAGTATTTGTGTGGTGGTTTGCTCTTGCTCCATTACACCATTGATGATGCTAAGGTTGTGACTACTGCTCCTAGAACGCCCTATAACGGGTGCATCTGCAACCATTTGGATGTCAGGAAAGGCGACCCTGCCTCCCGTGGCTTTGAGATAGAGTTGTACCGCATTGCCCTCTACTACTTCAACCGTATCGACAGAAGCTTTGACTCCTGCACTCCATGCCATGCTGCACACAGCCACTATGGCTACACATACTTTACCAAGGTTTAACATCTTCACTCCTTTTTGGCTTACTTTCCCCGCCCATTTGGTACATCATCGGAGGGGTTTTGCCTTGCTGTGCCTTTTTCATCAGGCGTTTTAACTCTTGTTCTTTCTGTTTCTCTTCTTTGCTCATCTGGGGCTCTTGGGGTTGGGGGTTTTCGCCCTCTTTGCCCTCATTTCCTTGATTGTTTTTCTCTTTTTGTTTTTTATCTTGTTCGTTTTTGTTTTTTTGATCCTTGTCCTGCTGCTTTTTGTCTTTGTTTTCTTGTTTATCTTTATCTTTATCATCTTGATTTTTTTGCTGCTGTTCTTTTTTATCTTGGTTCTCTTTTTTGTCTTTGTTTTTCTCGTTTTTCTCTTGCTCTTGTTTTTTCTGTTCTTCTTGCTGTTTTTTCAGTTTTTTTGCCAGCTCAAGGTTGAACCGTGTCTCTTCATCTTCTTTGAGCTTCAACGCTTTTTCGTAGGTACTGATTGCTTTATCGAGTTCGTTTTTCATAAAGTGGCTATTGCCGATGTTGTGTAATCGTGTCGCTTCATCGATGCCTTTGGCTTGCTTGTAGGCTTTGATGGCATCATCATATTTTTTATCTTTATAGAGTGCGTTTCCTATATCATACTGTTTTTGCGGAGTCTCTGCATCCAGACTCTTCAATAGCGCAGTACTCTTAGTAAAATCCTTAGCCTCATACGCACTATTTGCCTGCTCAATGGTTTTAAAATCCGTAAGCCCCGCGTTTAACGAAGTGAATAGTGAATAGTGAATCGTGAATAGTACTAATGTTTTTTTCATCTTTTTCTCCTTGGTAGAGAGCTAAAAGCGATGAGTAGAAAGAGAAGTGCTAAACCTAGAGGATAATAAAAAAACTCTACCTGTTCTTTCACTGTTACTTCACCTTGTTGTTGATTGGTATATGTGTTGCGTATCACTGAGACGAGTTCTCGGGTGTCTTTTTTTCCTGTACCTGCTAGCACATACGCACCGCCATTCTCTTTGGCAAGTTCTCCTAACGCATCGTTACGCTGTGTGATAGCGATAGTACCGTCTTCTTGCATATAGGGTTTACCGTCTTCACCGATGACGGGTGCACCTTTTTGTGTACCCACAAGCACCACATACAAAGTGATGCCGTTTTCTTTCATGGACTCTCCAAAACCTGCGATGGCTTCCTTGTCTCCCCCATCTGTAAAAAGTACCAAAATCTTCGGTTTTTTGTCTTTGAGTAGCCTCTTTGCCTCTTCACCCAAAGCATCATAATCCGTAGAACCCATACTGATGTACGAGTCATCCACCCCTTCAACCAATATCTTCAGTGTCTCTTTGTCAGAGGTAAAAGGTGCAAGCACAAAAGGACTGTAGGCAAATGCCAGCACACCTATCTCATCGCTTGGCATGGCATCAAAGAGTGTCTGCATCTTCTTTTTTGCAAACTCCAAACGGTTAGGATAAACATCTTTGCTACGCATCGAACCCGAGATATCAAGGGCACTCAAAAGCGTTAAGCCTTGCACCTCTACTTTTTTATCGCCTTGGACGATGACGGGTCTTGCCATGGCGACTATCATCAAAAACAGTGCCAAAAGCATCAAAATGTTTCGCACTGCCAATGGCATACTTTCCTCTGCTGCACTGAGACGCTTGAGCACTTTTTCATCAAAAATGCGTGAAAGCCTGTCTTTATTGGTCGAGATGAGAAAGGCAAAGACAACAAAGGGTACAAGTAGCGCCCAAAAAAACTGCGGATTGACAAACTGCATCTTAGACTCCTTTCGCGTTTCTAAAATAAACAAACAATAAGAGACTCAAGATTGCCAAAAAGAGCGGATAGATAAACAAATAGGTATGCTGAACAATCTTTTTGTCATCTATCTTAGTCACTTCAAGTTTGTCTATCTCTTCATAGATTTGAGAGAGGGTTTGTGCATCACTTGCACCATACGCCATCCCTTTGCCTGCTTTGGCTAGTGTTTGAAGGTAGGGAGCATTATATTCACTCGGATGTCCCACGCCGATGGCGTAGAGTTTGATGTCGCGTTTTTCAACCATACTTTTAAGCTCATCAAAAGGCACTTTACTCATATTGTCGATGCCGTCCGTGAGCAAGATAACGATTTTAGATTTGGCTTTACTTTTGGACAAAAGCCCATAAGCCTGAACCACCGCATCATTGATGGCAGTGCGTTTACCTGCAGGCCCCATCTCTTGCATGGCGGTGATGTCAGTCAAGAACTTCTTCTCAAATGTCATGGGTGAAGCGATAAAAGCGATGTCCGCAAAGGTCACCATGCCGATGCGGTCATTTGCTCTTTTGTCTATAAAGTTTCCTATGACTTCTTTGGAGACATCAAACTTGTTTCTACGCATATCAGTAGCATCAAAACCAGACTGCCGCATCGAGTCGCTTGAGTCGAGTATCAGTACGATATCCCGCCCTTCTTTTTTACTGTTGGTATAACTTTTAGTCAGCACAGGGGAAGCCAGAGCAATCACCGCTGCACTCACCCCCACCCACTTGAGCCAGACAAGCAACGAAGATTTGCCTGCGCTTTTTGCCATCAGAGTTTTGACATGAGGGAAAAAAATCGCACGGCTTCTCTCTTTACACCCATAGGCACACGCTACAAACAGCAGTATCACCCCCAATAGATAGGGGTATTCAAAACTAAAGTGACTCATGGACTACCTGCACATAGAGGTTAAAGTGTTTTTGGGTTTCATCATCTATATGTTCCACCTCTTTTTTATATTTGTATGCTTCCAACATCGGTTCAAGCTGTGAAAAAAGCTCTTTCCTGCGTGCATCAGTCGCCAAAAGTCGCCCATAGTAGGTTGCCATGTACGCGGCGTGTTTGGTATCGTTCCAGTCAAGTGTTTTGAGTATGCCTAGATAGGTCTTGGGAAGATTGACTTTTTTATTTTCCCAGAGTTTTTTCATCACAAAAAAGAGTATCGCCATAATCAAAAAAACCCCAAACCCTATCAACCCCCAATACAGATACAGACTGTTATCTGGGATTTCAAGTAGGGGCTTGATGTCTTTGAGTTGTGCACTTAGATTGGTATCATTCATCCTCTTACCTCATTTTCTTCATCAGCTTCAATGCTGGTTCTTGATGGGTGTAAATCTTTGCAAAACGGATACCCTGTTTTTTGAACTGTTTGTAGAGTTTTTCATCATTATCATGCAGGGCTTTTTTATAATTTTGTAACACCCCACTGTCAATATCACCCTCAAAACTCTGTTTACTTTGCATATCAATCAACCTAATCTGCCCAAGTGCCGAGGGGTTTTCTTCAAATCTGTCACGCACGATAACCGCAAACACATCATGCTTTTTACTCAACAGTTTCAAGTCAATCTCACCCACAAAATCCGACACGATAAAAAGCAGCGATTTTTTCTTCAGTCTTTGGTGTAAGGTCTGCGTTAAGGCATCAAAATCAGCCTCTTTCCCCAAAGGCTCAAACGCTACAATCTTCTCAACAGCCTGATGCACTGCAAAAAGTTTTTTGCTGGGTTTACTCACATCATAAAGTGTGTCGGCAAAAATCATATGCGTAAAAAGATCGGTATTTTTGATGGCAGAAAACCCTAAAGTCGCCGCCACTTCAGCCATGATGTCGGATTTTTGTTTGACCGTGCCAAAGTACACCGAACCGCCCAACACAGACACAACCACCACATTAAGCTCGCGCTCTTCTTTGTAGATTTTGACAAAAGGTTTACCCAGTTTAGCGGTCGTTTTCCAGTCTATCTTGCGTATATCATCGCCATAGACATACTCACGAAGTTCAGCAAACTCAAACCCTTCACCCTGAAACAGTGAAGCATTATTGCCAAGCATGTCTCCATAGACTTGCTTTTTGGTTTTGAGAACGATTTTTTTGACTATAGAGTTCACGCTCTGCCCCTACGGTATCGGCACGGCTGCTAAAATCTTACTGATAATCGTATCGACATTCACCTCTTCAGCCTGTGCCTCATAAGAGAGGATGATGCGGTGACGCAGTACCTCTTTGGCGATGTAGGCGACTTCCATAGGTGAGACGAAGTCTTTGCCTTTGAGATACGCAATGGCGCGCGCAGCTTTGTACATATCGATACTCGCTCTAGGGCTAGCACCAAACTCAATGTAGGCTTCAAGCTCCTCCAGCCCATACGCCTTAGGGTTTCTTGTTGCAGCGACCAGTTCAATGATGTACTTTTCTATCTCTTCATCCATATGGACTTTGAGGGCTTCTTCTCTGATTTGATTCAAATCTTCTCGTGTGGCTACTTGGTTGATGGTCTCAAAGGTATTGTTCGCGGCCCGTCTGGCTATCTCAAGTTCTTCTTCTTTGCTGTTGTAGCCCACCACTACCTTCATCATAAACCTGTCAAGTTGCGCTTCTGGAAGCTCATACGCACCTTCTTGTTCGACCGGGTTTTGGGTTGCCATGACCAAAAAAGGAAGCTCAAGTTTAAAGGTCTCATCGCCGATAGTCACCTGTCGCTCTTGCATCACTTCAAGTAGAGCTGACTGCACTTTTGCAGGAGCACGGTTTATCTCGTCTGCTAGCAAAAGGTTGGTAAACACGGGACCTTTTTTGATCTTAAAACTGTTATGTGAGGGGTCATAAATCTCTGTACCAATGATATCTGAAGGCAATAAATCGGGGGTAAACTGTACCCGCTTAAAGTCAAGTCCAAGGGTTTTTGCCAAAGCATTAACCGCGGTGGTTTTGGCAAGTCCTGGAACACCTTCAAGCAGGATGTGCCCTCTACAAATAAGCCCTGCTAAAAGCCCTTCAACCATCTTCTCCTGCCCCACAAGCACTTTTGAAATTTCTGTTTTAATCGTCTGTATGATTTTGCTCACTGTACGCTCCTACTTCATTTTTTTAAGGGTATGTTTGAAAAAAGTATAGTGATATGAAGTTAATTGAAAGTAAATATCAAAAGAGATGTCAGGGGATTATGTTTAATCTCATCTTTCTAAACTTTCTACTATAATTTGCCATAAATTTTTCACTAGGCAACTCCAATGATAGACTTAAAGTACCTCCAAAACAACTTTGAAGAAGCCAGCCGTAAACTTCAAAAAAAAGGTGTAGATGCTGCCATGCTTGAGCAGCTAAAAACCTTGTTTTTATCTCTCAAAGATGCCAATGCACAACTTGAAGCACTCAAAGCTGAACAAAATAGCTTGTCCAAACTTTTTGGGCAGTGTATGCGTGAGGGAACAGATGCTTCCGCGCTAAAAATAACACTCGATGCAAACAAAGAAGCCCTCGTACCACTCCAAGAAAAAGCCAGAGAAGCAGAAGCTGCTTTGGCTACAGTGGCATTGTCCGTACCCAATTTCCCTGATGAGAGTGTACCAGAGGGCGCGGATGAAAATGACAATGTGGAACTTCGTAAAGTCTTAGTGCCGAGAGTATTTGCTTTTGAGCCAAAGGAGCACTGGGCATTGGCTGAGGTCAATGGCTGGATAGACTTTGAGCGTGGCGTAAAATTGGCAAAAAGCCGTTTTTCGGTGCTTCGTGCTGAGGCTGCAAGGCTGGAGCGCGCACTCATCAACTTCTTTTTGGATACCAATGCAAAAAAAGGGTTTGAAGAACTGTGTGTACCGTTTATCAATAACGCGGCGATGCTTCAAGGCACAGGACAACTTCCTAAATTTGAAGAAGATTTGTTTAAAGTGGAGGGTGAAGATTTGTATCTTATCCCCACCGCAGAAGTCCCACTGACCAATATGTACCACGATGAAATCCTTACTGAGAAAGAACTTCCCATACTCATGACAGGCTATACGCCATGTTTTAGAAAAGAAGCAGGTTCAGCAGGACGCGACACGCGTGGGATGATACGCCAACACCAGTTTGACAAGGTTGAGATGGTTGCCATCGCACACCCAGAGCACTCAGACGAGGTGTTTGAGATGATGGTGCAAAATGCTTCAGACATCCTTAGTGCATTGGGGCTTCCGCACCGTGTAGTACAGCTTTGTGGTGGGGATTTAGGTTTTTCTGCAGCAAAGACGGTGGACTTAGAAGTGTGGCTTCCTGGGCAAAATAAATACCGTGAAATCTCCTCCATCTCAAACACACAAGACTTCCAAGCAAGACGCGCAAAGATTCGTTTTAAAGACGGATCTAAAAACAGTTTTGTGCATACACTCAATGGCTCAGCACTTGCAGTAGGGCGTACGCTGGTCGCCGTGATGGAAAACTACCAAAATGAAGATGCTAGCATAGAAATACCTGAAGTGCTTAAAAAGTATATGTAGGTATTTTTGCACAAGAAATACACTCTTGGCTTGTAGCATATCAACATATTTCACAAGGAGCTTTACATGAAAAGAGAGTCGTATTGGATGGTATTGTTTGGATTTTTGCTTTTGAGCACTTCACTTTTTGCAGATGCAGGTACACCGCAAACGACAGTAGCTATTGTGGGTGGGGCGTTTTTATCAGGCGTTTTACTCACTTTTACCCCTTGTGTTTTGCCGATGGTGCCCATAGTTTCTAGCATCATAGCAGGTCAAGGCAAAGATGTCACCAGAAGCAAAGCAGTGATGCTTTCGGTTTCGTATGTCATGGGTACGGCAGTTACTTACGCGGTGATGGGTGCATTGGCGGGTGCTACAGGTGAGCAGTTACAGTCGTATTTTCAAAATGTTTGGGCGATTGGCGCGATGAGTTTAGTGTTTGTGGTGATGGCATTTTCGATGTTTGGTCTTTTTACGATTCAACTCCCTTCTTTTATTCAGAGTAAACTAAACAACAGTTCGCAAGGCATCAAAGGTGGAAATCTGGGGATGGTATTTGTGCTAGGACTCATTTCAGCACTTATCTTGGGTGCGTGTGTTTCACCTGTTCTTATTTCGTTTTTATCTGTATCTATCAAGACAGGTGATGCGGTTTTGGGCGCATTGACGATGTTTTTTTTGGCACTCGGGATGGGTGTACCGTTGGTATTGTTAGGATTTGGAGCAGGGTACTTGGTGCCAAAAGCAGGGATGTGGATGGATAAAGTCAAATACTTTTTTGGCATTTTACTTCTCGCCGTTGCTATTGAGATATTTTCCAACCTTGAGATTGTCAATCCTCTGATACTTTGGGGAGTCTATTTGGTTATCGTGGCAGTCTTTCTTGGTGCTACAGACAGTCTTGCTTCTGTGAGTTCACATTGGGATAGGTTTGAGAAAGCAGTGGGAATCGTGTTGCTGATTTGGGGTGCTATAGTGTTAGTCGGTGCAGGGTTTGGGGAAAATAATTTCTCACAACCTTTGCCTAAGACAACGGTTACACTCAGTGGTGAGGGAAAAACCGCACTCTCAAGTGAGATGCCGTTTGAAGAGATAGCCAATTTGACAGCTTATGAGATAAAAAGACGCCAAGCGATGGATGAAGGTAAAATCCTTATCTTATTCTTTCATACCGATACCTGCCCTGTGTGTAAACACCTCAGAGATACTACTTTTAAAGATGCCAAAGTACAAGCGTTACTCAAAGAGAAGTTTGTAGCAGTGAGTGTCAATATCAGTGACAAATCAAACAAAAAAACAGAAGAACTTAAGAGTAGGTTTGGCGTTTTTGGCCCTCCCACTTTTGTGCTGATTAATGCAGAAGGTAAAGAGCTAAAAGAGGAAGAACTTCATGGCTATTTTGAGCCTGAAGAGTTTTACGATACGCTTGATTTGCTGGCAGAATAAAGACAATGGAGCTACGCATCGCAACACTTGAAGACATTGAGGCAGTATTGCGTCTTCATGGCAAGTACCATATCGATACCGTCACTGAAGCGGACAAAAAAGACGGCTTTGTGACAACACCTTTTGATGCAGAGATACTCGCTGAACTCATAGCAGAAAAAGGACTTTTTATTGCCAAAGAAGATGAAGATGTTTTGGCCTATCTTATGGCTGCTTCTTGGGATTTTTGTTCAAGATGGCCGATATTTGCTCAGATGATAAAAGGATTGTCACAGATAGAGTATGGCAATTTAAGGCTCAGTAAAGAAAACTCTTATCAGTATGGCCCCATATGCATTGATGTGAGCGTACGCGGTACGGGCGTGCTTAAAGATATTTTTGAGTTTTCACGCATAGAGATGGCGAAACGCTACCCCGTACTTGTCACTTTTGTCAACCAAGTCAACCCACGCTCTTTTGCGGCACATACCCGTAAACTACATTTAGATGTCATCAGTGAGTTTGAGTTTAACGAAAATCGGTATTGGGAATTGGCGTATTTGACTTCAAAACCAGTAACATAAGAGGGATGATTTATCTGCAGCGTATCTATTTTGGCTATAATCACCTCACAAAGCGATGAAACAAAAGGATAAACAATGGACGAATCATTAAATGTATTGGGCGAAGCACTTGAGCCTTGTAGTCTCAAGCCTTTAACAGGATTTCACAGAGACGGTTTTTGCAACACGGGAGCACATAACCCTGCTGTTCATGCAGTGTGTATCTATGCTACAGAAGCGTTTTTGGCCTATTCTAAAAAAGTAGGCAATGACCTCTCGACACCAATGCCCCAATACGACTTTGCAGGTGTAAAGCCTGGTCAAAGCTGGTGTTTGGGCGGACACTCTTTTGTCAAAGCGCATTTAGATGGTCATGCGCCACAGATTTTTATCCACTCAACCCACATCAAAATGCTTGAGCTTATTGATTTGGATACACTGAAACAATACGCGATTGACCTTTAATTTAGCCAATGACGCGTGTCTCATCCGCTCCAAGTTCCATCACTTTCCATGGTAGACCCTGCTTGTTTAACTCTTCCATAAATGGATCGGGATCGAGTTGCTCGATGTTGAAGACACCTTGACCGCTCCATTTTCCCTCTAACATCAGTTTTGCGCCTATCATGGCTGGTACACCTGTGGTGTAGCTTACGCCTTGACTTAGTACTTCAGCATAACACTCTTCATGGTTAGCCACTTGATAGATGTAGATGCTTCGCTCTTTACCATCTTTGAGTCCTTTGGCAAAAATGCCGATGTTGGTTAATCCTTTGGTGCGTGGCCCAAGGCTGGCTGGGTCTGGAAGCAAGGTTGCCAAAAATTCCATGGGCACAATCTTCATGCCCTTGTGCTCCACTTCCTTGATGCCCAGCATACCGACATTTTCCAGACATTTCATATGTGTAAGGTAACTTTGACCAAAAGTCATAAAAAATCTGATGCGTTTAAGTCCTTTGATATGTTTGACTAAAGACTCCATCTCTTCATGGTAGAGTAGGTAAGAGTCTTTTGGCCCCACTTCAGGATAGTCCCATACTTGCATGATTTCCATCGGTTCAGTTTCTATCCACTCCCCTTGTCCATTGTCATTTTTTTGCCAGTACCGACCTTTGGCAGAGACTTCACGCAGGTTAATCTCAGGGTTGAAGTTGGTCGCAAAGGGGTAACCATGGTCACCTGCGTTACAGTCGAGGATGTCGATAGTGTGTATCTCATCAAAATAGTGCTTTTGGGCATAGGCGCAAAAAACATTGGTAGCCCCTGGGTCAAACCCTGAGCCTAAAAGCCCCATGATACCCGCTTCTTTAAATGCCTCATCTCTTGCCCACTGCTCTTTGTACTCAAACTTCGCTGTGTCTGGGTGTTCGTAGTTTGCAGTGTCTAAGTAGTCCACTCCCGTTTGTGTGCAGGCATCCATGATGCTTAAGTCTTGATAAGGAAGCGCCACATTGATGACGATGTCAGCAGCTGTTTTTTGGATGAGGGAAGTGAGTTCAGAAACAGAGTCTGCATCAACTGCCGCGGTGTTTATCTGTATGCCTATCTTGCTTTTGATGTTAGCAGCAATCGCCTCACATTTACTGAGAGTACGGCTTGCAAGGGTAATCTCACCAAAAGTTTCACTGTTCATCGCACACTTGAACGCCACGACATTTCCAACACCGCCAGCACCAATAATGAGGGTTTTTTTAGACATACAGACTCCTAGAAAATTTTGACATTATTTTAGCATAAATAAAAGGTGTTTATGATGGCACTCAAGAGAAAAAGAAGCGGAATAAAAATAAGGGTACTGAGGAAAATCAGCGAGGTAAGTTCTTTGGGTTTACAGTCGTAGAGTGAAGCCAGATTGATGTTCGCAACCGCTATGGGAACCATCATCTCCATAAACACGATACCTTGAACAAAAAGACTCAAGGGTGTAAAGCTGAGTATAAAGGCAGTGAAAGCAGGGATGATGATAAATTTTTGAGCCAAAGTGCCTGTGAGTAGTTTAGGGTGAAGTTCTTTGATGCGAATACCTTGAAGAAAAGTACCCAACAAAAAGAGTTGCATGACAATCCCCGCGTACGCCCCCATTTTAAAAAATTCTTTCATTTGGGGGCTTAGAGGTACATCATAAAGATTGAGCACTATGGCAATGAGTGCTGCAGGAATGATGGGGATTTTGACAATGTTAAACAAAGAAGCTTTGATGCTAAATGTACCTCTGGAGTAGAGATACACACCTAAGATATAGACCACAAAGACATTGGCGATGTTAATCAGCGTGGTGTAGATGACAGAGCTTTCACCAAAAAGAGCGATGCCTAATGGGATGCCGATATTGCCCGTATTGCCCACAAAACCTGCGATGCTAAAAATGGCTCTGTCTTTTTTGTCTTCAAAGAGCACTTTCGCGAGTACTATGGTGGGCACCAGAAGCGCTAAAATGATACCCAAATAGACCAATGGTACGGCGAGATGTTCACCATGAAGTGTGGCAGTGGAAAAGCCCCAAACCGTCACAAAAGGTTGGAGAAAATACACAGAGATGAGCGTAAGTGTTTTGGTGTTGATGTCATCTTTAAAAATGCGCCTAGAAGCATACCCCAACACGATAAAAACATAGACAAAAAGGATACTTAAAAGCGTTTCAATCATGGCGAGGATTATAGCAATTTTTGACTTCTAAAAGCCCAAATCTGAAAAACAAAAATTTACCATTAATGGTGTATAATGGATGTCTATAACAATATAAATGATTGTGCATGGGGGGGAGACTAGACGATGATGAAGCTAAACAAAGCTGCCATGATACAAAGTATTCAAGACATTAAGAGGTCTGATAAAACATGGGTGAAAAAAGCTGATTGGCTTGTGAATGGCATAGATGGCATTCGGAGTCAAAGATCAGAAATTGAGGCCGATGAAAGTTTTATGCCCTTGAGCCACAAGACAAACGATTTTGATAAATGGTTCAATGAAAATGGTGTTCTACTTTCAGGTTTTAAATCAATCGGGCATTTGATGAGTAGGGTTAAAGAGCAGCACGATTCATTGCATGAAATCTATGCCCATATTTATACACTTCTTGTGGCAGAACCCAAAAATCGTTCATTATTGCAAAAAGTTTTAAGTTTCAATGGAAAGAAAATTCAGCCATCAGAAAAGAATCAGGCAAGAATACATTTAGAATATCTTAAAAAAACATACGATGAGTTCGTTGAAGTTCTTGAGATACTTGAGACAAGAGTTAGGGCACTAGAGTATACAGAACTCGTAGTACGATAAATTTTTAGGACACTATATGGATTTTACTTCACTTGAAGCTTGGGGATATTTGGCTATAGCCTTTTTTTCTTTTGGCGGTTCATTGGTTATTGTTGCGGCGGCTGGTGTGTTTTCTTATTTGGGAAAAATGGATTTGATGACCGCGTTAGCAGTGGCAGCAGTGTCAAACTTTTTGGGTGATATGTTTTTGTTTTATATGGGTAAGTATCACAAAAAGTCCATTCAGCCTTATTTTGCTAAACATAAGAGAAAGATAGCCTTTGCAACACTACTGATGCGTAAATATGGCGTTTGGGCTATTTTTATAAAGAAATTTATCTACGGTATGAAAACGCTTGTGCCTCTGTCTATGGCACTTGCAAAATACGATTTTAAAAAGTTTGGATTTTATAATGTGTTTGCATCAATCGTTTTTGTCTCAGTGGTAGGTCTCAGTGCTTTTTATTCTAGTGAAGCGATTATTGGCATTTTTTCTTATATTAAAGCAAATCCGTGGATAGCTCCACTGATTTTATTTAGCGTCCTTGGTTCTGTATGGTTTTTTTTGGAGCGCATGACGAAGAAAAACTAAACTTAGATTTGTTTGCTTTTAACAAATTTTTCGATGCGTCTAATACCTTCACGGATGGTGGTAATATCTGTCGCGAAAGAGAATCTAAAGTACCCTTCTGCCCCAAATCCGATACCAGGAACCACAGCAACACCAGTGGCTTGAAGTAGCTCTTTGCAGAAAGCTATGGAGTCATTGGAGATATCTTTTGTATTGACAAAAAGATAAAAAGCACCTTGAGGTTTAAGCACAGAAAGCCCATCAATCTCATTAAAGAGTTTTACAGCTTCAACCGCTCTTGTTTCAAAAGCTCTTCGCATTTGTTCGATCTCACTGTCTACTTTGCCTTCAAGTGCCACCAAAGCAGCTTTTTGAGTGATGGAGTTGATGTTTGATGTGCTTTGACTTTGCAGGCTGTTCATGGCTTTAATGAGCACTTTGTTCGGCGTTGCCAAATACCCAAATCGCCATCCTGTCATCGCAACGGATTTACTCAGTCCATTGATGGTTACGCATCTTTGGTACATGTCTTCAGAGATGCTGGCAGCTGCAACAAAGTCTGCATCAAAAACAAGTTTTTCGTACATCTCATCGGAGGCAACGATGATGTCTGTATTTTTTAGAACCGCCGCCAAAGATTCTAATTCTCGCTTGGAGTAGACTGAACCTGTGGGATTTGAGGGTGAGGTAAGAACAATCATTTTAGTCTTGGGGGTGATGGCAGCCTTTAGCTCGTCATCGGTTATTTTAAAACCGCTTTTTTCATCCGTATAGAGTATGACAGGTATTCCCCCCGCATATTTGACCAACTCAGGATAGGTGACCCAGTAAGGTGCAGGAATGATGACCTCATCTCCCTCATTGATGACGGCCTGAAAGAGGTTAAACAAAGACTGTTTTGCACCATTGCTAACGATAATATCTGATGGTGCATAGCTTAGATTATTGTCTCTCTTTAGTTTACTAGAGATTGCTTCAAGAAGCTCTGGTATGCCAGCAACAGCGGTATAACGCGTAAACCCTTCATTGATGGCAACTATGGCAGCATCTTTGATGGCTTGAGGTGTTTCAAAATCTGGTTCTCCTGCAGAAAAAGAGAGAATGTCTTTACCTTGTGCTTTTAATTCTCTTGCTAGGGATGCGATAGCAATGGTAAGAGAGGGGGAAAGTGTTTGGATACGATCGGATAGCATTAAAAACCCTTAGATAATTTTTTTGCTTTAGTATAGCTAAAAGTGGTTTAGAGCTGCGGTAGGTTTAGTCCATAGAGTGGATAAAATTGTCGTAGAGTTCTTCGAGTTCATGGTCTTTTTCTTGGATATGTTTGTTGTCGCCTGTTTGAATAGCTGCTTCAAGTACGGCGATGCGTTTGAGTAGGTACTCAAAAATTTCTTTGTTCACATCGGGGATTTTGTTGTGGCTGAGTGGATTTTTGTCATACCCACGCTTAAGTACGCGTGCAGGGATGCCTACGGCGGTTGACTCAGGAGGAACATCTTTGACTACGACTGAGTTCGCACCCACCTTAGAGTTCGCACCGATGGTGATGTTGCCCAAAATTTTCGCTCCCGTACCGATGACGACACCATCTTCAATCGTAGGGTGTCTTTTGCCTTTGTCTGTACTAACTCCCCCTAAGGTTACTTGTTGATAGATAAGCACATCGTTACCAATAATGGCAGTTTCGCCGATGACAACGCCCATACCATGGTCTATAAAAACACGACGCCCAATGGCAGCAGCAGGGTGAATGTCGATAACCGTCAGAAACTGACCGATAGCAGAGATAAAACGGGGTAAAAAGCGTAAGCCTTTTTGGTACAACCAGTGTGCGATGCGGTGAAACAGAAGTGCCCACAAACCTGGATAATTAAAGAAAAGTTCAAAGCTTGAACGAAGTGCAGGATCGTTTCTTCTGACATTGAGAAAATCTTCTTTAATGAGGCAAAAGAGATTCATTCTGCTTCTTGGCTTTTTTCATCTAGTGCTTGAATCGTCTTAAGATAACTGTTTTCACTCAAATAGAGATAAAGTTTACCCAAAAGGACACGCTTTTCTTCGCTGCTGATTGTATCAGACTCTTCTATTTTGTATTTGAGTGCTTTGTCAATGATGTTGGTATCATAATCAAGGTCATCGAGTACATCCATCAGGTTTTGCGCCTCTATGAGATCCTCTATCATATAGTCACCCTTTTCGTCAAAGGTGATGACAGCTTCGGTAGGATGCGTGAAGAGATTGTGTTGCATCCCCAAAACTTCTTGGTAAGCACCCGTTAGGAAGAATGCAAGAAAATACTCTTCTTGTGAGACATCAATATCATGTAGATACAAAGGCAACTCTCTGTTGAATCCTATCTCTCCGTCACTATCGCAGGTAATATCCCAAATACTAGCAGGATTGGTTGGTTTAATATCGAGTTTATCCAAAGGCATGATGGGAAACTGTTGCGCCAAACCCCAAAAATCGGGCAGTGACTGAAATGCAGAAAAGTTAACCAAATACTTTTCTTGGATACGGTCTTGTAGTTTTTTGAGCTCATCCACATCTTCATCCTGAAGCAAAGCAATCGCTTTTTTGATGATGAGGTTAACCAGTATCTCAGTGTTGGAGCGGTCTTCGAGGTCTATGTAGCCCAAATCAAACAAGGTTAAAAGACTTTCCATGTGGTCAAGTGTATCATGCAGGTATTCTCTCGCGTGAGAGCGTTTCATGTTGTTGTAGAGATCGTAAAGTTCGGCTATAAGCGGTGGATTTTTTTCTTTGAGTCGTAAGCCTTTTTCATGGTACTCTTGCGAGAAAAGCTCAAGAACGGGTGCAACAAGAACAGAGTGACTTGCAGCGATGTAGCGTCCTGACTCAGTGAAAATGTCAGGCTCTTGAACCTCTTTGCTTTTTGCAATCTCTTGCATCAAGAAAATTACATCGTTGGCAAACTCTTTAATGGAATAATTTCTCTCCTGATGGTGCGGGTGCTGGCTGTACTCAACCGCAAGCCCTCCACCGATGTTGATCGCACCCAGTGCATCTGCGCCACGCTTTTTAAGCTCGGCATAGATGTTTCCTGCTTCTCTAAGCGCCTTTTTAAGTGGCGCAATGTCACCCATTTGTGAGCCGATATGAAAATGCACCATCCAGAGATGGCTCAATAAATCATTGCTTTTGAGCATCTCATAAGCTTCAAGGAGTTCAGTAGAGGTCAGTCCAAATTTTGAACTGTACCCTCCGCTTTTCGCCCAAATACCCATACCTGAACTATGCAAGCGTATACGCACACCTATCTTGGGAGCAATAGGCAGTGGTATGCCATCATTAAACTCTTTATTGACTTGTATAATAGTCTCAAGCTCTCCGAGTCCTTCGATGGTTACCGTGATATTGTGTCCCATTTTGGCTGCAATGAAACACAGGGAAATCATCTCTTTGTCTTTAAATCCATTTACGGTGATGGGCGCACCCACAGGTGTTTTGGTCATCGCGATAATCAATTCGGCTTTGCTTCCCGCTTCCAATCCATAGTTATAGCCTTTGGAGACATCCATGAGTGCATGCACAAAATTGGGAAATTGATTTACTTTAAGAGGGAAAACCGCTTGAAAATTTCCTTGGTATCCAAATTCATTTTTTGCATTTTCAAAAGCAGAAAAAAGAGTCACAATTTGTTTTTTGATGAGGTGTGGAAAACGCAAAAGCAAAGGGCCTTTGTATCCCTTTTCTCTTATGTTGTTTGTGATTTCAAGTAAAGAAGGCTTAGAAGCGTGATTGATATTGATGGTGTTTTTTTTGATGACAAAATTATCATCTCCCCAGATGGCTAAACCAAAACTTTTCATAGATGCACATTTCCTTAAACGCTGAAGTGCTGTATTATACCCTATCTTTTAGAAAAATTGAAGCACAATCAAGCCTATAAAGCCGATATCTTCTAGGGGTGCAAAATATGTGGACAGTAATCATTTTATACACAAAGCAGGGTAAGTGTGTTAAAAATGCTCTCGTAAAACCGCACTTTCTTCTTTGCTTTCAAGGTCTTTGACCCAAACAGTGCCATTTTTGAGTTCATCTTCACCGACGAGTGCACAGTAACGAGCTCCTGCTTTTTCTGCACCTTTCATGTGACTTTTAAACCCTTTTGAGGCGTACTCCAGTGTGACTTTGGTTTCTTTTCGTTTTGTTGTAGCAAGCGAAAAGAGTGTCTCTACCGCCTCTTCGCTCATCGCACCAAGATAGATGCCTTCACGGGTACTTTGGGGCATTTTTACCAGTTCCATGATACGCTCAATCCCAATGGCAAAACCCACCGCAGGCGTTGGCTTGCCATCTAAAAACTCCACCAGTCTATCATACCGTCCGCCACCTGCAATCGCAGATTGTGAACCGATGTCGTTGCTGACAAATTCAAATGCAGCTTTGTTGTAGTAGTCAAGCCCGCGAACCAGATTGGTGTTGATGGTGTAGGGTATGCCCTCTTTGTCAAGCAAAGTTGTCAGTTTTGTAAAATCATTGTCGCACTCGCTACAGAGATTGTCAATTAACTTTGGAGATGTTTTCAGGAGTGTTTGACAGCTTTCATTTTTGCAGTCAAGTACACGGATGGGGTTAGTGTTGATGCGTCTGTTGCAGTCTTCACAGAGTTGTTCTTTGATGTTTGTCAGAAAACCTACAAGATTTTGTTTGTAGGGTGGCATACAAGTGGTGCACCCTAAAGAGTTTATCTGAAGTTCAAAACCTATACCAAGAGCCTCAAAAATCTGGCTTATCATGCTAATGATACTGAAATCTTCATACACAGACCCCTCTCCAAAACTCTCACAGCCAAACTGGTGAAAGGCGCGTAGTCTTCCTTTTTGGGGGCGCTCGTAGCGAAACATCGGACCATAATAATAAAACTTGTGTTTCATCTCTTGACGGTCAAGCTTGGAAGAAATAAAGGCTCTCACTACACCCGCTGTACCTTCAGGACGCATGCAGACATCATTGCTACCTTTGTCTTCAAACTGATACATCTCTTTGCCCACAATATCTGAACTCTCCCCCACAGAACGCTTAAAGAGTGCGGTCTCTTCTAAGATAGGTGTTTCGATGTAGCTATAGCCATAACGCTTGGCAATACCAATAGCAGTAGTGACGATGTGCACAAAACGCGCACTCTCATCAAAAGTAAGGTCTTTCATGCCTCTCAGTGGGTTAATCATAATGCTTCCTTGAAAAATAGTTCGAAATTATAGCTTGAATACTCTTTAGGGTTTAATTAGGTGGTCATTGAGCCAAGACGGAATTTCATCTGTATGAAATTCAATCACTTCTGCATTTGTAATCTCTGCCAGCCAGACTTTTTGAGTATCGCTTGATGAATTGTCAAAAATATAGGCACGGTCTGTATAAAAAACAGCTTCTTTTAGTAACCCTAAAGAACGATAATGTAATAACCAAGAAGTTTAGAATCCAAGATACTATTGAGTGTGCTTTTACCACTTCCATTTGGCCCCGCAAATATTCTTA
>DYTF01000001.1:47009-51781 GCA_020726105.1 Sulfurovum sp.
AAGATACTATTGAGTGTGCTTTTACCACTTCCATTTGGCCCCGCAAATATTCTTAGTCTGGGTGATGGCACTTGTGAGCCTTATTTTTTCAGAGACAGTTTATATTTACGATTTTTGTCTACTTTATTAGATGCTTGTATATCTTTTAATCGCTCATTATAACCATTGGGATATACTCGGCAAATTTGATTATCAATAACGCTAACAACACTGTACCCTAAGCGTAATGTCTCAAGGGATGCTTGTGTAAATGCATTTTGTGCATTGATGGCAATTTCATTTTCATCGTAGGCAATAATCTTTTGAGATTTTTTTGTTGACATGCTGTATTCCTTTCATAGATTAATTAAGTATAGCGTAAATTTATAATTTTAAATACTCCAGTATCATGTCATGAATGTTGTGTATCTCATCAGTGGCATCTACAAACAGATGAGGGATGCCCAGTTTGAGTACACTGTGTTTCATGTGTTCTTGCACTTCAAGCAGATACTCAAGTCCTCTACGCTCTATGCCATCAAGGTTTTTTTGGGAAGTTCTGTGGGTGAGCGTTGGCATATCGGTGAGAAACAAGATGATTTTATCGGGAAAATGTCCCTCTAGGGCAAAACGGTTCAGGTGAACCAGCTCATCAAAGTCAAAATCACCATTGGCAAGTGCATACCCAAGACCAGAGAGAAAACCTCTATCAGAAATTACAAAATCGTCTTTGTGAGGCAAAAGTATTTCTTGATAATGCTCAGCACGGTCTGCTAAAAAAAGCAATAGTTCAGCTCGTTTGGATGCCAAAGCATTGGTGAGGAGTATCTCTCTGGCTTGTTTGCCAAAAGGTGTACCGCCTGGCTCATGGGTGATGATAATCTCAGGATATTTTTGTGCTACAAGCTCCATCTGCGTGCTTTTTCCGCAGGTGTCTATGCCTTCAAAGAGTATATACATTAACGCAAACACTTGATGAGGTTGAGTGCTTCGGCGGGGACAAGATGCTCTACTTTACCATCAAAGTTCAAGATGGAGCGTACTACTGAAGAGCTGACAAAGGCGTATTCAAGGCTGGGCATCAGATAGACCGTTTCAAGCTCTTTTTTCAGTGATGCATTGGCATATCCCATTTGCAACTCATACTCGAAGTCACTCACAGCTCGTAGCCCTCTGATGATGATGTTGGCTTCAAGGTCATCAGAGAGATCAACCAGCAAAGAGTGAAAACCTGTCACCCTTACTTTAGGAAAAGCTTTAGTGGCTTGCTCTGCCATCTCGATGCGTTGTCTAAGACTAAACATCGGTTTTTTGGCTTCAGACTCGGCTACTGCTACGATGACTTCGTCAAACATCGTGCATGCCCGTCTTATGATGTCTACATGTCCATTGGTAATAGGGTCAAAGGTCCCTGGGTATATGGCTCGTCTTACCTCACTCATGTCCACTCCATCTCTCATATAGATTATTTTCTATGCCTAAGGCATCATACCACTTACCTATGATGAACTTCTCCATCTCCTCAAGCGTAGAAGACTCAGAATAATACCCCATCACAGGAGGCGCGATGATGACACCTAAAGCAGCCAATTTGTGCATATTTTCCAAGGCAATCGCTGAGAAGGGCAGTTCTCTAGGAGCTAAGAGTAACTTTTTGCGTTCTTTGATTGCCACAGCTGCCACGCGTGAGGCAAGTGTGTCACTGATGCCACAGGCGACTTTTGCTAAAGTGTTCATGCTGCAGGGTATGATAGCCGTCGCATCTACGCCAAAAGAGCCGCTTGAGACTGAAGCAGCGATGTCGTTTGCTTCATGTAGTGTGACTTGTTTGTTTTCAAAGTGTTCAACCACGAGAGCATTGTTTGAGGCGACGATATGTACCTCAATGTCTTTAGGTAAGTAGTCTATAAATTTTTTACCCAACTGTACACCTGATGCCCCACTGATGGCTACTACGAGTTTCATGTTTTGCC
Organism: Sulfurovum sp.; assembly: GCA_020726105.1. Classification (GTDB taxonomy): domain Bacteria; phylum Campylobacterota; class Campylobacteria; order Campylobacterales; family Sulfurovaceae; genus Sulfurovum. The sequence continues at coordinate 48,962 of DYTF01000001.1, forward strand.
TTAAGATTAAGTAGTGGATTATAGCAAAAGAAGATAAGGGTTTATTTAGGAGAATCGTTTGGATTGATTGGAGCGGGCGAAGGGAATCGAACCCTCTACCCCAACCTTGGCAAGGTTATGCTCTACCGATGAGCTACGCCCGCATAGTTTATGCAAGAGGAATTATAGGGTATTGTTGGTACAAGAATGCTTAGTGAAGCACTCTTGATGACCCAAAAATACTTCGTCAGATTGTTTTAGAATCGTCACAATGGCGTGATTTGAGTTTGCCTGCCATGCTTAAGTAGCTGTTTAATGCGCCAATGTAAGCTCTAGCAGAGGCGAGCATCGTGTCGATGTTCAAGCCATGCCCGATGATAGCAGGTTCACCGTTAAATGAAACCTTGACGGTGACATTGGCTAAGGCATCTTTGCCTTCACTGACTGACTTCACCTTGTACTCCAAAAGCTGCCCTTCATAACCCGAAATCCTGTCTATTGTTTTAAAAATGGCATCAATGGTCCCTTCACCGATACCCGCATCGATGACCTCTTTACCGTCCTTTTTGATACTCACCGCAGCTGAGGGCACTCCATTGGAGCAGTCCATCAGCTGCAAAGAGATGAGCTCATAGATTTTGGGTGCCATGGTCATCTCAGAGGTCACTAAAGCCCTCAAGTCATCATCATAAACATCTTTTTTGCGGTCAGCTAAAATCTTAAAGCGTTCAAATGAGGTGTTAAGTTCTTCCTCACTCAAACTAAAGCCCAATTTACCAAGCTTATCTTTAAAGGCGGCTCGCCCTGAATGTTTGCCCAATACCAAAGTGTCATCCAAATCCAAACCAATATCCGCAGGAGAGATAATCTCGTAAGTCGATTTGTTTTTCAACATACCGTCTTGATGGATACCGCTTTCGTGGGCAAAAGCATTTTTGCCTACGATGGCTTTGTTAGGTTGGGGCTCGATGCCTGTGATATTGGCTATCAAACGGCTTGAGGGGTAAATCTCTTTGGTGTTGATGTTGGTGGTATACTCGCTAAATACATCCGAGCGGGTTTTGAGTGCCATCACTATCTCTTCCAAAGCGGCATTACCTGCGCGTTCCCCTAAGCCGTTGATAGTACACTCTACCTGTCTGGCACCATTGATGACGGCTTCAAGGGAGTTTGCCACACCCAAGCCCAAGTCGTTGTGATTGTGTACCGAGATAATCGCGCGACCCTCGACATAGGCACTCATTTCTCTCACCATCGCACCGATTTCAAAGGGCAATCTAAAGCCTACGGTATCGGGCAAATTGATGGTTGTTGCACCTGCTTCTATCACCGCGTCCGTTATCTCTTTCATAAAGCCCATATCGGAGCGACCTGCATCTTCACAGGAAAATTCTACATCTAGGGCGAACTCTCTTGCATACTGCACGGCTCTTACAGCTTTTTTGATGACTTCATCGGGTGTCATTTTCAACTTGTGTTCCATGTGTATAGAAGAAGTGGCGATGAAGGTATGAATGCGTTGCATTTTGGCTTTAGCGATGGCTTCGCCTGCAGCCTTGACATCCCCATCTGTAGCGCGTGCCAAAGAACACACAGTGGAGCGCGTCACGCGTTGGGCTATTTTGTCGATGGCATCAAAATCCCCAGGGCTAGCCGCAGCAAAGCCTGCTTCGATGATGTCTACACCCAATCGTTCTAACTGTGCCGCGATTTGGATTTTTTCTTCTGTGTTCATGGAAGCCCCAGGGCTTTGTTCTCCGTCTCTAAGCGTGGTGTCAAATATTTTTATAATGTTTTGGTTCATAGTGTTGCCTTAAAAGTGCTAATCGCTGAAAATGGTCTAATTTTACCCAAATAGGCGGTAAATTAGAAACTAAAAAATGAATGTAAAAAAGTAAGGGGAATTAGAGACAGAGCAGCAGGAGAGAAAAGGCTTGTGTGAAAATAGTACGCGTTTTTATGATATTTTTCATAATGTTCTCCTGTAATTTTTGGTAAGTATACACCAAAATAAAATAAATTACAAGAGAGAATCATGCTCTTTTATTGTTCAGCTTCAGCTTCTTCTTTTGCCTTAGCGGCTGCTTTAGCGATTTTTTCTGTATGTGCCAAGCGAGTGGGAAGGTTATTTTCAGTCTCATACGCTTCGATGATTTCACGCACTTTTTTACCTTCGATGACTTCTACATCGAGCAATACAGCCGTCATGTTTTCTATAGCCTGAGCATAATCACGCAGTGTCTGCTTGACAAAACCATAGCGTTCGTTCAGGGTATTTCGAATGTAGTTGTCTATATCTTCAGCCATTTTTTCACTGTAGTCCGTAGAGACTGCACCGCCACCTAGAAACGAGTTTTGACTTCTTTTAAGTACCATCAATCCTGCAATATCGGTCATACCAAACACAGAAATCATATCTTTCAAAATAGCTGTAGCACGGTCAAGGTCGTTGCCTGCACCCGTACTTATCTCCCCGATGAACACTTCTTCGGCAGCGCGTCCCCCAAGTAAAACATCTATCTCCGCCATGAGTTCATACTTTTGTTTTAAGAAACGCTCTTCGTCTTCAGGTAAGTGGAGTGTGTAGCCCAGTGCGCCCAGTCCTCTAGGAACGATGGAGACTTTGGTGACGCGTGTCGCACCTTTACTGAGTTCTGCCATGAGGGCATGACCGCTTTCATGGTAGGCAACGATTCTTTTTTCGACATCAGAGATTTTTCGGTTTTTCTTTTCAAGTCCTACAAATGAGCGTTCGATGGCTTCGAGCAAATCAGCCTGTTCTATCTCTTTTTTGTTAAAGCGTCCTGCAAGTAGCGCTGCTTCGTTAATGATGTTGGCTAA
>DYTF01000080.1 GCA_020726105.1 Sulfurovum sp.
AGCAGGGCAAAGCCCTGCTGAGTTTAAGACTAGAGTCTTGACTCGTACTTTCTGAGCATGAAAAGTTTTTTAAGGATTTTCTTGCGTGTTGCAATTTTCTCTTTTTTTCTTTTTTCAGTCTCAGTTTCGTGGTTTTGTCTGGCTCTGGCTTCCGTCACGATAAGATTTCTGTCACATTGTCTTTTGAATTTTCTATAAGCGTCATCAAAAGAGTCGCGTGAAGTTAAAATAATTCCTGGCATAAAAGCACCCCCTTTCTTATTGAAATTTCTTCTTGAAGATTGACAAAGCCAATCTTCAATTCATCTCACTAAAGCTACGACAATTGTCGAGAAGAGATGAAGAACCGTTTGGTTCGCAGTACAATAAAGTGTGGGATTATATCGAGATAGGATTAAACTGTACTAAAAATTTAAAGAAACGAAGTAGTTAATTTTAGATAGAATACAAACATGAAAAAAATCGCAGTTTTATTTAGTGGCAAGGGGAGTAACTTTGCGCACATTGTCAATACGCTACACCATAAAGAGTGTGAAATCGTTGTTGCCTTAACCAATAATCCTTTGGCGCAGGGCACCCAGATAGCCAAAGAAGCCAACATACCGCTTGAAGTCATCGACTCCAAAACATACTCCAGTAGAGAAGCATTTGATGCGGAAGTGGTGCAGTGTTTAGAGAAGTACACCCCAGATTTGACTGTTTTGGCAGGGTTTATGCGTATTTTAACCCCTGTTTTTACTGAGCAAATTAAAAGCATCAATCTGCACCCCTCGCTTCTTCCGAGGCATAAAGGCTTGCATGCCATCGAAAAAAGCTACCATGATGCGCATCTAAACGGTGGGGTGAGTGTGCATTATGTAACCTCTGAACTTGATAGCGGAGAGATTATCGTGCAAAAAGAGATTAGTAAAACAGGGTTAAGTTTTGAAGCGTATGATGAGAGGATACGCGCACTAGAAAAAGAGGCACTGAGTGAGGCTATTCAAGTTGCATTGAAGTAAATATGCTATGATAGTATAAACAAAAAAAGGAGAGATGTTATGGAAGAGCTAGAGACAATCGAACGAGAAAAAGGGATAGCAAGAGCACTTTTTACACTGCTTTATCTGATAATAGGCAGAGTGATAGCGATGGTTATTTTTGTGATAGCGATTACACAGTTTATCTACCTTTGGGTATCGGGTGAACCCAATGATAAAATTTTGCAATTTAGCGAGCGTTTGGCAGAGTATAGTAAACAACTTGTTGCTTATGTTGGCTTCAACACTGATGAGAAACCATGGCCCGTAGGTGACTGGCCAAATAACTAGACAGACCGTAACAATCAATGCATACTTCAGAAATAAAGCTTATTCTTTATAGTTTCATTGGCTTGATTCTTGTTGGAACTTTTTTACTTCTGATGCCTTTTTCCCATAACGGCTCGTTGGGTTTCATTGATGCGCTTTTTACCGCTACTTCAGCGGTGTGTGTGACGGGGTTGATCGTGAAAGACACACCTGTGGACTTTACTACGACAGGTCAGCTCATCATTTTAGTGCTGATTCAGATTGGCGGGTTGGGATATATGACGGCGGTGACATTCCTTGCAGTGATGCGCCGCCAAAAAATTGGGCATCGTGACCGTCTTATTCTTCAGGAGTCACTTAATCTGCCTGGTGCGCATGGTTTGGTACGATTTTTAAAGATTGTTTTTGTTTTTATCTTGGTTTTTGAAGTCGCAGGCATGATTATCTTAACGCTTCGTTTTTGGGTAGATATGCCACTAGGTAAAGCCACATGGTTTGGTCTTTTTCATTCAGTCTCAGCATTCAATAATGCAGGTTTTTCGCTCTTTAGGGACAATTTGATAGGCTATCGTGGTGATGTGGTTATCAATTTAACCATACCTGCACTCATTATTACGGGAGGCATAGGGTATCTTGTGCTAACTGAACTCTATCATTATCAAAAGAAAGAGGTTTTTCGTCTCTCTACGCATACCAAGATAGTATTATGGATGTCACTCTTTTTGATTGTGGCAGGCATAGTACTTCTCTTGTCGCTCGAATGGAACAACGCCCTCAAAGGACTCTCTTGGGGAGATAAACTTTTGGCGGCATGGTTTGCTTCGGTAAACTACAGAACAGCAGGGTTTAATTCCATGGATCTCTCAACGCTGAGTGATGCCAACCTTTTTTTCTCCACTTTTTTTATGATGACAGGAGGTGCGCCTGGGGGAACAGCGGGTGGTATCAAAGTAACTGCTGTTGCATTGGCACTCATAGGGGTGTGGTATACACTAAGAGGAGATGAACATGCGCATATCTTTAAACGCTCTATTTCTCAATACCATATCAATAAGTCTTACGCGATTATCTTTGTAGCAACTGCTTATGTTGCCATGTCGACAGTATTTTTAAGCGAAGTGGAACGACTGCCTTTTTTGAGAACTTTGTTTGAGACCTGTTCTGCGTTTGGAACGGTTGGCGTATCGACTGGCAATGGGGGCGTTTTGAGCTATTCTGCGCTCTTTAGTGATTTTGGAAAAATGAATATTATTATTTTGATGTTCATGGGTCGTATCGGCGTGTTTGCTTTTACATTTATTATTGTGGGCAAAGCGGTACAAAGCCGTATTAAATATCCAGAAGGGAAGGTAGTATTATGAGTGATGTAGCAAAAGGGTTTGCCGTTATAGGGCTAGGTAAGTTTGGGTTTCATGTTGCTAAAGGATTGGCACAGCAAGGCATTAGTGTCATCGCAGTAGACCAAAACGAAGAGCAGGTTCGAGAGATTAGCGAATTTGTTCAAGATGCGATTGTGCTTGATGCAACAGATGTTCGCGCACTTCGTGAAGCGGGTGTTGCCAATGTCGATACGGCAATTGTGAGTATCGGTGAAAACATTGAGGCGAGCATCTTAACCGTTATGGCACTCAAAGAACTGGGCATAGAAACCGTGATAGCCAAAGCGATTACCACAGTACATGGTCAGATTTTATCGAAGATAGGTGTAGCAAAAGTGATTTACCCTGAGATGGAATCAGCAAAGAAGATAGTCAAACGAATGGTTGACAATATACTCTATGAAACGATTGACCTCTCTGTTTCGATGAAAATCGCGAAACTTCGTGTCCCTTCTTTTTGGGTGGGTACTTCTATTTTATCTTCTATTTTTGAATCCAAATTTCATGTCAAGCCCATCGCCTTCAAACATCAAGGCACATGGTGTATTTCGTTTGAAAAAGATGTCGTACTTGAAAAAAATGACCTTTTGGTGGTGATCGGTGACAGTGCAGATATTGAAGCATTGAGTAAAAAGATTTAATCCATTTCAGTAAAGAAGAGGCAAGCGATGCAGCATTTTAGTGATGAAAAAAACCAAGCAGGTATGCGCGTTTTGTTTATGGTAGCTCAAATGCTAGTGTTGAGCGTGGTCTATATTATTGTCTATACTTCTTTTATTGCTACGGGGTATGTCATCAAAGAGTATGACATGAGCCAGATGATGGTTGTGCCTGTACTCTTTGTCATGGTAGCGTTTCCTGTCTTGCTCTACAGATATAGACAGATGTTTAATGCAGGCAAGATGTTAGGCGCATTTATGTGGATGATGGCCACAGCCTCGTTGGCGATTGTGCTACTTTATGTGTATGTTGCGCAACTTATGGTTTGGTAGTATGTTATAATAATGCCAAAAAAGTTTCTCTCTTTATTAAGAGATGGATGCAAAGAGAGTGGAGGGGAAAATGAGCAGCAAAGAAGTAAAAACCATCGAAGAGCGCATTGAGCGTATCTGCAAGATGGCAAAAGAACACTTTGGTGAGGTGCGTTTTGTGGGCATCAAAAAACACAACAAAATAGGCTGGGTCGCCAAGATACAGTTTGATGAATTTGAGTCTCTGGTAGCTGAAGGTGAAGATGCCAATGACGCACTCAGAAACCTTCGCAAAAGACTCTCAAAAATCATCGACCGCTACAACATGGTGTAAGTTTTGAAAAAAAACATCATCCTCATAGGGTTCATGGGTGTAGGCAAAGGCACCACCGCACGCGCCTTTGCCAAAAAATACAAAGTCTATAACATCGACACCGATGACCTCATAGAATCCAAAGAAAAAAAAGAAATCAAAAAGATATTTGAAAAACAAAGTGAAGCCTACTTTAGAAAAAAAGAGCAAGAAACAGCCGATTGGATAGAGTGTTGCATTAAAGGCACACTCATCTCTTGTGGCGGCGGTTTTTACAAGGTGGATAATCTTAAAAAACTGGGCACAGTTGTACTGCTTGATGCCTCCTTTGAGTGGATACATAATCGCCTCAAATCAGCCAAAAACGCCACAGTAAAACTTGAAAAAAGACCCCTTTTTGCCGACGAAGAAAAAGCAAGACAACTCTACAAAGAACGCGAATCTGCTTACAAACAACTAGCCGATGTAGTCGTCGATGTTGAGCATCTGACACTCAAAGAACAATTGGCGTACATCGCTAAGAAGTGCAAGGTTTAGTCTAATGCAAGCATC
>DYTF01000081.1 GCA_020726105.1 Sulfurovum sp.
CCCTATTTTTAATAAATCAAAAATAGTGGCTTTAAAGATTATTTTGTCTAAGGTGTTAATTTAAGAATTATTGGAATTAAGATTTAAAAAAAGTTGTTCGTTTTTCTTGGGGTAGTATAATGTACATAGTTATATCCAATAATTCAAGTGAAATAATTATGCCAAAAACAACGTTAAAGCAACCGTTAAATAGTGAAAGCATCAAGAAATCGTGTAATCTTTGTGAAATAATTTTTTTGTATGATTTTAAAACAACGAATCAAAAAGGGGTTAAAATGGGAAAAAGATATATTAGCTTGGCAGCTTCAGTTGCCATTATGGCAACTGTTTTTGTGGGCTGTAACGAAGGTGGCGTTGATAATGCAGTAGCTGCAACAAAGGTTGAGTTTATCGGCATGGATGCACCAACAACCGATGAGCAGATGAGTACATCATACTCTAATGCAAAAGTTCGTGTTTATACAAGCGACACAGAATACAAAGAGTATCCACTTTCGTATGAAACACTGTTTACTGTCAAAGACAAAGTTGGTACAAACCCATATGCTGCTGGACAACTGTATGACCACAAAATACAGCCTTTGAAAGACCCATATGGAGAACCTCTTTTAGCAGAAACTCCTGATTCAAATTCACTCTTAAACGTAGATGGTAAGCTATTGATGGTTTCTCACTTGGAATATGACTGGATATTAAGCAATGGTGTTGAAGCATACAAAGAGCCCAATTGGTATTCAAGAGCACCTATGAATATGCTTCTTACCAACATCGATCAAGATAGCAAAGGTAAATTAAAAGCTGTTGATCAAAAACCAATCGATCACTCAAGTGTAGAGGGTGGATGGATTTTCTGTTTTGGTTCACAAACTCCATGGAATACTCACTTGGGTGGGGAAGAGGATTATGATCTTTACTTTGAAGAAGCAAGTGGTAAAAATGCAGTTATTCAAACTAATGGCGTTAAAGCTATGACTGAACTGTATTGGAAGAATACAAAAACAGCAAATCCATACAGCTACGGCTATATTCAAGAAGTAAAACCTAAGGCTGACAGTTCGTATGAGCTTGCTAAGCGTTATGCTATGGGTAGAGGAACTTGGGAGATGGCACAAGTATTTGGGGATGGCAAAACAGCACTTTATGGTGATGATGGCACCAACGTATTGTCATTGATGTTTGTCGGGGATAAGGCAAATGATCTCTCAGCTGGAACACTCTATGCACAAAAATTTACACAAACAAATGCTGCTGGAAGTCCTACTGCTGAGGGTACATTGAGCTGGATTAAACTAGGTCATGCCACAGAGAGTGAAATCAAAGAATTAACAAAAACAGTTAAATTCGCTGATATATTTGAGTTTGTAACACCTGATCAAGTAAAAGCAGGCACTAGCACTGCTGGTTATACTGCTATCAAAGCTGGACACACTGGCGTGGAGTATCTTAAGCTAAAATCTGGAATGGAAAAAGCTGCTGCATTCCTTGAGCCTCGTCGTTATGCTGCAATGAAAGGTGCAACTACAGAGTGGAATAAAATGGAAGGTATAACCATTGACGAGAAAAGCAAAAAAGCATATATGGCAATCAGTTATCAAGACAAAGGCATGTTAGCAGACAGTAGTTTTGCTAAAGATGATATTAAAGTTGCAAAAAATAATTGTGGTGCTACCTATGAAATCACGCTAAAAGGGAGCCAAAAAGATACAGAAGGAAATGTCATCAATTCTGAGTATGTTGGTGTGAGCATTATGGCTCCTGTGGGATTGGTCGGTGAAGAGATAACCGCAGATGCCAACGGAAATACATGTAGTGTCAATAAAATCGCAAATACAGATAATATCTCATTTTCTCCAAAAATGCGTACGCTTTTTGTCGGTGAAGATAGTGGTACACATACAAACAACTTTGTATGGGCATACAATGTAGACACTAAAAAACTATCAAGAATATTATCGGTTGTAGCAGGTGCAGAATCAACAGGACTTCAAGTAGTTGACAATATGAATGGTCACTCATATATCATGAGTAACTCTCAGCATCATGCAGACTTTACAAAAACAACACCAAAAACATTAAAAGATTCTCTAGGTAAACTAATAGATAAATTTAATGCTAACTTTGGATATATCGGTGGAATGCCAGGTCTTAAATAGTTCTCAAGGGATTGATCCCTTGAGTCTATACAACAACAATCCCCTTACAAAAATTAACATCAAGGAAAACTTATGAAAAAAAATTACTTTTATCTTTTTATTTTACTTTTTTTAAATGGATTGACCTTTTTTGGCTGTGGTATGGGCAATAACGAAGATAATAGTGCAAATAAAACAAGTATAGCTTCCATGAAAGGTGAATTTCGTTCACGAACTAATTTTGAAAATCCATACGCAAATGTCCCTGCACAGTGTTACATAGAGACCTCGGATGGCACTCAAAACGCTTGTCTATTTTGTCATTCGAATGCACCAGCCCGAGCTAAACTTGGTAGTACACTTGCGCAGGCAGGATTTGACCCATACATTGGTAATTTGCAACTTGAATATGCTTTTGGAGCAGTCAATAAATTTACCGTATCTCCCAATATTAATCCATGGGAAAATACAGTCACACCTCATAAACTTGATGATGCATTTGCTAAGCTTAGCATCAATGAGAACAGCTGGGATATGCAAAGTTATATCAAAAGTGACAATTGGCAAGAGGCGTATAATAAAAAGGGGGGGGATACTAAGGTGAGCAATAGTGGGATCAAAGATGATCCCTTTAGATTGTTTCCCGCTCTAAATCCAAGCTCACTTCCTGCACAGGATGATGGATTTGTACGTACAAAAGAGAAAGATGAAGCAATCTTTAGTGACACCAAGGGACTCAACACTGGATGGCGTGCTATAAATTTTATGCCATATGGGATATTTACTCCTCATGCTGGAAGCGTAAGTGGCGTATATGTGAGACTAGATAGTAAGTTTATGCAAGACAAAGATGGTAAATATAGCTTGGATATATACAAAACAAATCTTGAACTACTCGAACAAGCCATTCAAGATAGAATTAAAAATGGTACCACTCACTATACAGGAAAAGCAAGTGATGAGCCTTTACACAGAGGTCTTTATCCCCTAAAAACTGAATTTGCTCATCCACTTCACTATGTAGATGTAGATTCAGACGGGAAGAGTTCAAAATTCCCAGGGACTCGTGCTTCGCATGTCAAAGAGATTAGATACATGTATAAATGGAAAATGCACTCTCCTTATGAAATATTTGTCAAAGAAGAAGATGCTCCACTTTATTATAATGAAAAAGAGACTTGGATGGATAATGGTGCAGGATGGTGGATGAGCGGCTTTATCGAAGATGCAAGCGGTAAACTAAGACCACAAGCACCAGAAGAGCTTATGCAGTGTATTGGATGTCATAGTTCAAACTACCATTATGAGCCATCACAATTTACATCCGGCACTGGTAATACCATAGACACGGTTTGGTCATTTTCAAGAAAATTTGCAGGTGATGCTGGATGGAAAGAGATGGACTATCTAGACTACAAAAGAGACCTTAATGTAAAATCTAATGAAACAAGCGGAGAAGCACACAGGGGTGACCCTATCAATAAAAATGCCAATATTGGTGAATTTAGAAAATTTTTAAATCATGTCGTGGGTGCTTCACTCTATGGGGATATGCCAAAATCCATGGAGAGCTATTTGCAAACTGCCATTACAAAAACCAATGGCTATGCTAATGATTTTCCATCCATCAAGCTTGAGAGCGTGGAGCAGTTGCAATCAATTCAAAAACAAAGATTAAAACTCACAAGAGAGTATACAAACAAAAAAGATTATCTAACCGCCGAAGGGTTTATACAAGCACCACTTCTTTATCCTACTTTAGACGAATCACTGGCAACCGCTAAAGGATACAGAAAAGTAGTAGCTACACAAAGATACACAAAAGGGAAGGATTATTTCGGTAAAGCTCCCTTTACTTATCGATATTATCGTGATAAAAAGAATGGATTTACCCATATAGACGGCAAGCCTTATGTGCTTGGTGAAGTTATTACAGATAGACCCTATCACACTGAAGAGACGATTTTGAAAGGTGTTGGGAAAATATCAACGCTCATTGATGAAGAGGGAGATAATTATGATGAAGAGTATATGCCATTATTTAAATATCCTCAAACTTTTGAGTCAAAAAAATAGAAGCTTCTTGTAATTTCCTTCTTTTTGTCCTTGCCTGCTGGACAAAGTGTGCTACACACTCTTCAAAGTGATTTATTATTCTGTAGTAAAATTTTAATTACCAGCTGACCTTACGCACTTTTGCAAAATGGTTGACTATTAGTTCTTGAGACAAAGGGAGCTGTTTAGTCCCCTCAACTTAAGGTATGGATTTTCTTTAAAAAGTTCAGGGTT
>DYTF01000082.1 GCA_020726105.1 Sulfurovum sp.
TACTCTCCAAAGGTTTTGCCACCCACTGCCGTTGGTTTTTTGTAAACAGAGCAAAGGCTTTTGCGCCTATCTCTATGGCATTGAGTGGGGCATTGTCAACACCTCCGCTTGCACTTACATGTGCTCCGACAAACTTTGTCATCTTTTAACCCTTTTTTATTGTTTTTTGACTGTTATTGTGATGGCATTGATTGTATCACGGAAGTGTATCTGTGTCTTTAGAACACGGTAGTCTATGGCATATTGATTGTCTTTTTCAAGCTTTTGTGTAAAGCCGTTACGATTTTTTTCAACACCCAATCCGCCAAAAATCGCCCTTCCTCTAAAAATGTTTTCTAGGGTGTCTTCAGGATAATATGCACTAAGAATCTTCGCGTTAAATGCTTTTCTGTCCATGCACTCCAGCAAGCTCAAACAGACCGAGCGTTTTGTAAGCTCCAAAGACATCAACGCCTGACCGCTACCATAAATTTCTGTTTTCAGCCCCTCATCATTCTCATAGATAAAACCCATATCGGCGTATTTAAACGCGGGGGTTTTAAAGACAATAAAGGCTGCATTTTGTGTGCGGTATTCTTTACTGCTACAGGCTGAAAAAAGAAAAACGATTGCCAGTGCGCCTATGATGTTTTGCAGAGCCATCTCTTTTCCCTTATTTTTACACAATTATAACAAATATTAAGAGATATTTAAGTACCTTATTACTATAATTTCATCCACAAGTTGCAGATGGCCCCATCGTCTAGCGGTTAGGATCCATGGTTTTCATCCATGTTACAGGAGTTCAAGTCTCCTTGGGGTCACCATTTTTAACTTGTAAACTTTTCAATATTAGTGGCCCCATCGTCTAGCGGTTAGGATCCATGGTTTTCATCCATGTTACAGGAGTTCAAGTCTCCTTGGGGTCACCACTTCATTTTTATCTTACTTCCAGATATGCATACCCATCATTTTGATAATCAATCAAATAAATATTTTTATTTCTGTCGTGCTCAACAAAACCATACAGTGTTTTGGGTTCAATCTTGCGTTTTTTCATCCCTGCTTGACACATTTTAAGTACCACTTTATATCTCTCGTGTAATGTCTCTAGCCCTGAAGCAATCTTTTTATCATGCTTCATTTTATCTTTGTAGGGTGAATGTTCGATATCTTCGACGAAATAGCCATACGCATCTCCAGATATCACCACAACCGCTAGAAGTGTATCTCCTTGCTTGTGATAATAGTCGTTCATAGACTGTAGCGAATCAATCAATCCGCTGCTTATAACATGGGTATCGCCGCTTGTGAGGTTGATGACCACTTTTTTCTGGGCAGCCTGCGATGAGACAGCCATTACTAAAACCAAAAACACTGTTTTAAACATTTGCATCGTATTCCTTTCCGTTTTGTTTGATTATACCAAAAATCAGTTCTTTCTACTTTATGACTCTTTTTTATCAAAAACTGTTTCACTGAACTCTGCATATTTGCCACGCACCGCTTTTTTGAGTTCTATGGCAAACATCTTGATGTGCTCTTGGGGGTTTTTGGTCTCTTTGAGTAGTTTAGTGAGTCCATTGTTGTATTTGTTAAGATAAAAATTGTCTATCTGGCGGTTTGAGCCGATGACGATAGCTGTGCAAGAGTTATCGAGCCGTGAGAGGATAAGCTGCGTGGTTTTTTCAGAGCTATTTTGCCACTCATCCAAGATGACCACAGCATCACTGAGTGTTCGTCCTCTGGCTTCTCCAGGCCAGAGTTTTTCGATGCGGTACTTGGCGATGAGTTCAAGTATTTTATTTTCAACCGCATGGACATTGTCTTGGCTGTCATGTTTTTTGAGCAGTTTTTTGGCTATATGTTCAAGCGTATCATTGAGTGCCATATTGTACACGCGAAATTTTTCGTCATTGCCTGCTAAATACCCCACATCTGCACCCTTATCTAAACTTTCGATGGAGTTTCGTACATAAATGATTTTATCGAAATTCTTTCGTTCCACCAGTTTCATCGCGCACGCAAATGCCAAAAGTGTCTTACCACTCCCTGCTTTTGCATCCACCACGATGAGATCATAAAAGTGGCTGAGTATGGCTTTCATATAGAATTTTTGCTCTAAGTTAATGGGTTTGACCTTCAATCCTCTAAAATCATGTTCGCTCATGATTTCAATGCGTTCATTGTGGATGATAGCAGGATAGGTGTCCCCGTCCTTCATCTCGAAGATATACGAAAAATTGTGGGGCTTATGGTCAGGATCAAAGCTAAAAATGGACGCATGCTGAAGCTTTTTGATGTGCAACGGCTCCATCTGTATTGTTTTAACAAATTCAAATTCGGGCACGATGTCTTTGTCGTCATGGAGGGTTTCGGTTTTGACATTTTTGAGTATGCCAAAAGTTCGCGCATAGACATCCAAAGAGACAAAAATCGTCTTGAGACCCTTATAGTACTGCTGTGCCAAGACGGCTACTTCTATGATGCGTTTGTCATTACTTTCATTCATAAATGCCGTATCAATGTCCGTCTCATAACGGTCTTTTGAGATGATATGAATCGCTAGCTCATCCACAAAAAACTTGGCTACTTTAAACCCCTCTTTATGGTCGGCCTCTTTGACTTTAGCTTGCGCCAAAAGGCGGGCAAACTCACGCGCTTGGTAGCCTATCTCGCCTAAAATCTTTTTTTTATCTTCAAGCTCTATGAGTACGGTCTCTGGGAATACAATGATATTATTACCACCGTCTGAGAGTTTGACGATATTCTGAATACCATTTAAAACAACATTGGTATCAACCACATACGCTTTTGGATTTTTAGTACTCACATTTTCTCCTAAACATTCTATTTTGGATTGCACAAGACAATAGTAAAGCAAAAAAGATACATTTTGGCATCAAAAGAGGATATTGTATCCATTCTGTTATACATCAACCCTATAATATATCAAACAATTCAAGGTCACAATACCCATGGAAAATCCCACTAAAGTACGATCCATATTTGTCTCCGATATTCATTTGGGTACAAAGTTTTCAAAAGCAGACGCTTTGCTTGACTTCATCAGAGACTATGATTCGCAGAACCTTTATCTAGTCGGTGACATCATAGACGGTTGGGCCATCAAGCGTCGATTTGTATGGATGCAGTCACACTCGGATGTCATTCAAAAAATCTTACGCAAGGCCAGAAAAAATACCAATGTCTTCTTTATAGCAGGTAACCATGATGAATTTCTCCGTCCTTTTGTACCCATACTTCTAGGTGATAGACTAAAGATTGAGCATGAAGTAGAGTATGTAGACTTGCAAGGCAGAAAATTTTTGGTCACACATGGCGACTTTTTTGATGCCATCACGATGACTAAGAGATGGTTAGCCGTCTTGGGAGATTATGGCTATAGTTTGCTACTCAATCTCAATGGTGCAGTCAATGCCGCACGAAAAGTGCTTGGCATCAATCACTACTGGTCACTCTCTAAGTATGTTAAAGACAATGTTAAATCGTCTGTTTCTTTCATTACTGACTTTGAAGGCATACTCGCCACTCATGCAAAGAACAACGGGTACGATGGCGTGATTTGTGGGCATATCCATAAAGCTGAAATGCGCGATATTGATGGGGTGCTGTATCTTAATTGCGGTGACTGGGTAGAGAGCTGTAGTGCGGTCGTTGAAACATTGGAAGGTGAATGGAAAATCATACATTTCCTAGAGAAATAAGCCTCTGCCTCTCGGGTGGGGGAGCAAGAGGCGCGTATCATTTGGGAGCTATCTCTGTTTTAGAAGAGCATGGTGTAGTCATTAAGGCCATTAGTGGTACGAGTATCGGTGCACTCATCGGGGCAGCCTTGGCGTGTGGGAAGACTTCAGCGGAGATTTTTGAGAGTATGCGCTCTAAAGCGTTTAGAAATATCTTTAGCTTTGCTTTTTCAAGCACCCATCTTTTCTCTATTGATATACACTCAAGCATCACCACTGCACTCATCGACCAAGAGTCTTTCGAGGCACTGCAGATACCGCTTTGTGTGGCGGCCTGCGATATGAATACCCAAACCATCCATTACTTCAGTTCAGGCGATAGGCTCAAAGAGTTGGTTTTGGCATCTTGCTCCATAGTGCCCGTCTTTAAGCCGATTCTCTTTAACGAAATGCTGCTAGCAGATGGTGGGATGATTGACAATTTTCCTGTTGAACAGCTTCAAAAATTTGGCTATCCTATCATCGGTATCAATCTTTTCCCAAGCAACCACATCAGCTCAGACTCCATCGCTGGACTGGTCAAAAATGTTTTATTTACAACATGGCAAGCACACAATATCCCTAAAAAAGCCCTCTGCCACCTCCAAATAGGCAGCGCCGAACTCTATACCCTTAAAACATTTTCATTTAAAGATTTGAACAAAGCATACGAATTGGG
>DYTF01000027.1 GCA_020726105.1 Sulfurovum sp.
TTATGGCTGAGAGGAAGGGATTCGAACCCTCGGTGAGTTGCCCCACACAGACGTTCCAGGTCTGCACCTTCAACCGCTCGGACACCTCTCATTACCTGTAAAATATCTGCTACAAAACAAACGATATGGATGTGTGAGATATGGATTACGCTGCAATACCTCTTCCCAGGTACCTGCGGCACACAGAAAAGAAAGGTGGGCTGCTATGTTCCCATCCTGACCCGTTGTCTCTCATTCCCATTGCACAGGCCTGAAAAGAGGCATCGGAATTTTAACCAAAGCTTGCTTAGTTTACTCTTCGTCGTAAATGACACTCCACTCATCAAAAGGGAGTGCTTCAAAGTATAGTTTTTCTATCACGAACTCATAGGTATTGGCGATGGTTACAATCGTCACTTTTTGTATATTGTGTTTTTTGTAGAGTGAAAATTTGTTTTGAGATTTGACCCAAAATACCTCCTCGCTTTCAAATGCAGAGGGAATGATGAGCTCATTGTGTTTTGTGATGTAGCCATGTATGCCTAGTGTTTGTATCTGCATGCCATGTTTGATGAGCGCAAGGGCTATCATGCTATCAAATTGAATCATAAAAGGCTGGTTGAGGTTAAGATACTTTGCAAAAGCAAAATCAAATAAGAGCATTTTTTTACCTGATTTTTGATCTTGCTCCTCGATAAAAAAGATAAGTTTTTCTTCAGTAAAATTTTTGATGAGCTTATAAAGACTATCTTTGGAGATTTTAAACTTTTCTTTAGCAAAGAGATAGAGCTGATGGATGCTGATGTGTTTACCATGGTGTTGAGCAAGTGTGATGAGCAGATGCATCTCATGATTGCTAAAAGCAGCAAATAAAAATGTTTTCATAGTTTGTGTATGTGTCTTTTGTGATCGTGCAAGCTGTGGTAGCGTGCCTGAACGCAAAAAATGATTGAGCCCACTACCGTGAGAGGCAGTAGACTCAAAGGCAAGGAACTCCTCGTAGTCCAAAGGGAACAATTCGATTGGATGCAGTGACGCATCCTCGAATGGTATCCGGGAGACTACAATCAATCTTTCCACAGATGGTAAATCAAGCAGGGCACTTGGTGCATAGTGGTCAAGTATGAGCAGCTTAATCTTCTCTTTGTGTATAAACTGCTGCAACGAAGCCGAATAAAGAGGAGAAAGGATAAAGTTTGGGTCATCCAAATCTATGTACAGGACACCTTTTTTGTCTATTTCTTTACTGATAAAGTCGAGAATAAGCGCTGTTTTACCCGAGCCTCTTGCACCAAAGAGATTAATGTGCTGCTCTTCACTTTTTTCTTTTAAGAAAGCTTGTTGTTTTCTTGGTATATAAGAATCAGTCAATAAATTTTGTTGATGGCAGTAAGCAAGCAATTCCATAGGTCTAAAACTCATTTCTTTCCTTTTTAAAAGGAAACATATTTACATATTGTATCTTATTTTGAGCAAATTGTATTGTTGCTTTGATTTTTTTTTGGTATAATCCGCGTTCCTAAATTTATGTTAGGGGGTAATTCCCGTGTTTAGGCACCCGAGCAATGTCTTAGGCTAACGAGTTCTTTAAAGGGTAAATATGGAAAAAATTAGATTAAAGCTTAAAGCTTACGATCATCGTGTTCTAGACAGATCAGTTGCTGCTATTATAGATGCAGTCAAGCGTACAGGCGCAGAGATTAGGGGGCCGATTCCGATGCCAACTAAATTCAAACGCTATACGGTTCTTAAATCACCACATGTTAACAAAGATGCGCGTGAGCAATTTGAGATTAGAATTCACGGAAGAATGATTGACATCGTTTCGGCTACTTCAGATACTATTGATTCACTTATGAAGTTGGATCTAGCACCTGAGATTGAAGTTGAAATCAGATCAATGGATAAGTAAGGAGTAAGGCATGGAATATATTATTGAAAAAATTGGTATGAGCAGAACTGTTGATGTACCATCTGTTCCTGTAACACTCCTAAAAGTCGTTGAGGCGAAAGTGTGTGAAGTAAGAGAAGACGGCAAAGCTTTGGTTGCATACAACTCAAGCAAAAAACTCAACAAAAGCATCGAAGGTCAGCAGACTAAATTTGGTGTATCTAAAGAGTTTAATAAATTTATGACTATTGATGTAGCCGAAGGTACGGAGGCTGGCGATTTGAGCACAGCGGCACTTGCTGAAGCAACTTCAGTTAAAACTTCCCTCAATACTAAAGGTAGAGGTTTTCAGGGTGCTATGAAACGACATGGTTTCAGCGGTGGACCAGCAGCACATGGACACAGATTTGGCAGAAGAGTTGGTTCTATAGGTAACGCTGAGTGGCCAGGTCGTGTACAACCAGGTAAAAAAATGCCAGGACAATACGGTAACACACAAGTAACAGTAAAAAACGATGTATTGTCATTTGATGCTGAGAATGGTATTTTGGTATTAAAAGGTTCAATTCCTGGTCACAGTGGGGCTAGAGGAATGATAAGGATAGTGAAATGAGTACAACAACAGTAATTAAAACAACAGATTTGCCAAAAGCATTTTTGGAAGTTCACCCACATAACCTTTATCTTTATTGTAAAGCGTATGCAGCTGGACTAAGAGCTAACACGGCAAAAGCTAAAACAAGAGCTGAAGTAAGTGGTGGTGGTAAAAAACCATTTGCACAAAAAGGTGGCGGTAGAGCAAGACAAGGTTCAATCACTGCACCTCATTATGTTGGTGGTGGTGTTGCATTTGGACCAAGTACTGACAGAAATTATAATCAAAAAGTCAACAAAAAACAGAAAAAACTTGCGCTTTATCATGCACTAGCAGAGATGGCAGCAAACGAAAGACTTTTTGTAATGGACCTTGTGAGTATTGAATCAGGCAAAACAAAAGATGCAATAGCATTTGTAAATGGTCTTGCACAAAGAGATGTACTTGTTGTAAAAGAGATGATTGATGACAATACTTTCTTGGCATTTAGAAATCTACAAAATGCATACCTTATTGAATCAAATGAGCTAAATGCTTACCTTGCAGCCGCTTATCACTCAATTGTGATTGAAAAAGCTGTATTTGACAAACTGACTAAAGAGGCTTAAGATGGCAGATATTACAGATATTAAATCAATTATGTATACAGAGAAGAGTTTGGCTCTTCAAGAAGATGGCATCATCGTAGTTCAAACAACACCAAAAATGACTAAAAATGGTCTAAAAGAAGTGTTTAAGGAGTTCTTCGGGATTAACCCACTTAGAGTAAACTCAATGAGAGTAGATGGAAAAGTGAAACGATTTAAAGGTGTCGCAGGAAAAAGACCTAACTTGAAAAAGTTTTATGTCAAGCTTCCAGATGATGCAAAAATCGAAAGCTTAGCGGTATAAGGATAAAAGATGGCAATTAAAACATATAAACCAACCACACCATCGCGTCGTTATATGACGAACCTTAGCAGTGACGATATCACTGCTAAAGCAAGCGTGAGAGCATTGCTTGTAAATATTCCACGCTCAGCGGGAAGAAACAGCAACGGAAGAATCACTTCTCGTCACAAAGAAGCGGGCGCTAAAAAACTATATAGAATTATCGATTTTAAAAGAAATAAATTTAACATCGAAGGTACAGTAGCAACGGTAGAGTATGATCCATACAGAAACTGTAGAATTTGCCTTGTCAAGTATGTTGATGGAGATAGAAGATATATTCTCCAGCCAAAAGGCTTAAAAGTAGGCGATAAAGTAATCTCAGCAGAATCAGGTCTTGATATCAAGACAGGAAATGCGATGAAACTGATGAGCATCCCAGTAGGTACTTTAGTGCACAATATCGAAATGAGTCCAGGTCATGGCGGTCAAATCGCGCGTTCAGCGGGCGGTTATGCACAAATCATGGGTAGAGATGGCAAATATGTATCACTTAGACTCCCGTCCTCGGAGATGAGATATGTACTTGGCGAGTGTCTAGCAACAATAGGTACTGTTGGTAACGAAGATTTTTCAAATATCGTTATTGGTAAAGCAGGCAGAAGCAGACACCTTGGTATTAGACCACAAACGCGTGGTTCTGCGATGAACCCAGTGGATCACCCGCATGGTGGTGGTGAGGGTAAAACAAACTCAGGGCGTCAACCTGTATCTCCATGGGGTACACCAGCTAAAGGGTACAAAACTCGCAAGAAACAAGCAAGTGATAAACTAATTATCTCTAAACGCAAAAAAGGTAGGGGTTAAGATATGGCAAGATCGACAAAAAAAGGTCCATTTATCGATGGGCACCTCATAAAAAAAGTGCTTAAAGCAAAAGAAGAAGGCTCAAACAAGCCAATTAAGACATGGTCAAGAAGATCAGTGATATTTCCTGAGTTTATCGGATTAACAATCAATGTGCACAATGGAAGACAATTTGTTCCAGTGTTTATTACTGAAAACCATGTAGGGTACAAATTGGGTGAATTTTCACCAACACGAACATTTAAGGGACACAAAGGTTCCGTGCAGAAGAAGGTAGGATAATATGAGTAGAGCATTATTAAGATTCGCAAGAGTATCTCCTACTAAAGCCAGACTTATCGCAAAAGAGGTGCAAGGCATGAACGCAGAACTTGCACTTGCTGCACTAGAGTTTATGCCAAACAAAGCAGCAGGGATTGTCTCAAAAGTGATTGCTTCTGCGGTTGCAAATGGTGACTATGAGCCCGAAGAAGTAACGATTACATCGTGCAGAGTAGATAAGGCAGCAGTGATGAAAAGATTTAGACCACGCGCTAGAGGTACTGCTTCTAGGATTATCAAACCAACGGCACACATTTTGGTTGAAGTTGGCGTAGCTGAAAAAACTGAGAAGGAAGCATAATATGGGTCAAAAAGTAAATCCTATAGGTCTTAGACTTGGAATTAACAGAAACTGGGAATCAAGATGGTTTCCTGCAAAAACAAGAGCGGCTGATTTTATTGCTGAAGATTATAAAATTAGAAAATACCTTAAAAAAGAGCTTTTTTATGCAGGTGTTTCAAATATTATTATCGAAAGAACTGCTAAAAAATTAAGAGTAACGATTGTGACAGCAAGACCAGGTATCATTATTGGTAAAAAAGGTGCTGACATTGAAATACTTAAGACAACACTAACAAAGATGTTGGATAAAGAAGTTGCACTGAATATCAAAGAAGAAAAGCGTCCACAAGCTTCTGGTCAATTGGCAGCTGAAAATGTTGCAACACAACTTGAGAGAAGAACAGCCTTCAGACGCGCGATGAAAAAAGTAATCCAAGGTGCATTGAAGTCTGGTGCAAAAGGAATTAAAATCTCTGTATCTGGTCGTCTTGGCGGTGCTGAGATGGCAAGAACCGAGTGGTATTTGGAAGGTCGTGTGCCCTTGCATACGCTTAGAGCAAAAATTGATTACGGTTTTGCTGAAGCACATACAACCTATGGAATCATCGGTATCAAAGTGTGGATCTTTAAAGGCGAAGTACTGACTAAGGGTATCCAAGCTGAAGTGCCAGAAGAGAAAAAAGAAGGTCGTAGACCCGCTAAAAAAAGAGGTGAATAATTATGTTAATGCCTAAAAGAACAAAATTCAGAAAAGTAATGAAAGGCCGTAACCGCGGACAAGCTTTCAGAGGCAATAAAATTGAATTTGGTGATATCGCGATTAAAGCGACTGAAGCTGGCAGAATTGATTCTAGACAGATAGAAGCAGCGCGTATTACGATGACAAGAAAGATTGCAAGAACAGGAAAGACTTGGATTAGGGTTTTCCCAGATAAGCCACTCACTGCCAAACCACTTGAAACAAGAATGGGTAAAGGTAAAGGTGGTGTTGATAAATGGGTTATGAACATTAAGCCAGGAAGAATTATATTTGAAATGGCTGGCGTAGAAGAGACGCTTGCAAGAGCTGCTTTGACGCTTGCTATGCACAAAATGCCATTTAAGTGTAAAATCATCACTTTAAAGGATAGCAATGAATTATATTGATTTGAAAGATAAAAGTGAAGCAGAGCTTATAGCAATGCTTAAAGAGAAAAAGATTGAACTGTTTACACTCAATGCAAAGCAAAGAACGATGCAATTGACAAATACAGCTGAGTTAAGAGTAGCGAAAAAAGATATAGCAAGAATCCAAACAGCATTGACTGCTGCTAGATTGAAGTGAGGGGTCATTTATGCCAAAAAGACAAATAACAGGTACAGTGATTAAGATTGCTGGAGACAAGACAGCGACTTTGTTGGTGGAGAGAAGAGTTCTTCATCCAAGATACCATAAGACAGTAAAAAGATTTAAAAAATATCTTATTCACGATGAGAAAAATGTAATCAATGTAGGCGACATGGTCAGTGCGATTGAGTGCAGACCATTGTCAAAAACAAAGAGTTTCAGACTTCTTGAAATCGTGAAGAAGGGAGAAGTGTAATGATTCAAGGTTTTACAAGATTGACCGTAGCCGATAATTCTGGCGCAAAAGAGATTATGTGTATCAAAGTGCTTGGCGGCTCTAAAAGAAGATATGCATCTGTAGGCGATGTCATTATTGCTTCTGTAAAGAAAGCACTTCCAACAGGAAAAGTAAAAAAAGGCAAGGTTGTCAAAGCGGTTGTTGTTCGTACAAAAAAAGAGATTCAGAGAGAAAATGGATCACTCATTCGTTTTGACGACAATGCAGCAGTCATCATCGACGATAAAAGAGAGCCAATCGGTACGCGTATCTTTGGCCCTGTGAGTCGTGAAACAAGATATGCAGGTTTTATGAAAATCGTATCACTTGCACCGGAGGTATGGTAATGGCTAAAATAGCAAGCAATAAAAAATTTAAAATCAAAAAAGGTGACCAAGTAATGGTTATCGCGGGTGACGACAAAGGTACTGTGGCTGAAGTGCTTCAGGTGTTGACCAAAAAAGATGCCGTCATTGTTTCTGGGTGTAAAATAGCTAAAAAAGCGATTAAGCCAAGTGAAGAGAACAAAGAGGGTGGGTTTGCAAACAAAGAAATGCCAATCCACATCTCAAATGTAAAAAAAGTAGAGGGATAATCCTATGAGTAGAATGAAGCAAAAGTACAATGACATCGTTCCCGCACTCAGAGAAGAGTGCGGTATATCAAACCCGATGCAGACACCTAAGCTTGAAAAGATTGTTATCTCTGTAGGTGCCGGCGAAGAAGGCAAAGACAGTAAGCTGATTCAAAATATGGCAGATACAATTTCGTTGATTGCTGGACAAAAAGCAGTGATTGTCAATGCAAAAAAATCGGTTGCAGGGTTCAAGGCAAGAGAAGGTTCACCTTCAGGTATCAGAGTGACGCTTAGAGGTGCAAATATGTATAACTTCTTTGACAAACTCGTATCAATTGCATTACCTAGAGTAAAAGACTTTAGAGGTACACCAAGAAAAGGCTTTGATGGTCGCGGTAATTATAACTTCGGTCTTCAAGAGCAAATGATGTTCCCTGAAGTTGAATTTGACAGTGTAATTAAAACACACGGTATGAATATTACAGTTGTAACGAGTACTGAAAGTGATAAAGAAGGTTTCGCGCTTCTAGAGAAGCTTGGAATGCCTTTTGCTAAAGGGAGAAAATAATGGCTAAGAAATCAATGATTGCCAAGCAACAGAGAGCACCAAAATTCTCTACGCAGGCATATACACGATGTAGTATTTGTGGCAGACCTCACTCCGTATACCAAGACTTCGGTATTTGTCGTGTGTGTTTAAGAAAAATGGCCAATGAAGGCCTTATCCCTGGCATGCGCAAAGCAAGCTGGTAAGGAGAAATAGAAGATGATGACAGACATAATTGCAGACTCTCTTACTCGCATAAGAAATGCTGCACAAAGAAAGCTAGAGACAACCATACTGCTCCACTCCAATACAATTGAAGCAACCGTATCTATTTTTGTAGAAAAAGGTTATCTTGAGAGTTACAAAGTTAAAGAAGATGGAAATAAAAAGACAATCAAAGTTATATTGAAATATGATGAGCATGATAAAAGTGCTATTAATGAGATTGCAAAAATCTCTAAGCCTGGCAGACGCGTACATCAAGGTAAAGATGAAATTAGAACATTTAAAAATGGTTACGGCACATTGGTTGTTTCAACAAGCCAAGGCGTTATCGCAAACGATGAAGCGTATAAGCGCGGTATCGGTGGCGAAGTAATTTGTAGTATTTGGTAAGGAAAAAAGATGTCAAGAATAGGAAAAAGACCAGTAACTGTTGCAGGTGGTATAGATGTATCGCTTGATGGTACGACTCTCGTGGCTAAAAAAGGCAATCTAGAAAAAAGACTTGAGACACATGGTCGCGTTGATATTAGTATTGATGGGACAGAAGTAACTTTTATTAGAATCGGTGATCAAAAACAAGATGCAGCATTTTGGGGAACATACAGAGCACTTTTTAATAATATCATCACAGGACTAGACCAAGGGTTTAGTAAGTCGTTAGAGATTAACGGTGTTGGTTATAGGGCTGCGGTTGAAGGTAAAAAATTAGTGATGCAACTTGGATTTTCTCACCCAATCAATTTCGAAATTCCTGAAGGACTTGAAATTACTGTTGAGAAAAATGTTGTAACCATCAAGGGAACAGACAAACAAGCCGTCGGACAAGCAGCGGCAGAAATTAGAGATTTTAGACCACCTGAGCCATATAAAGGCAAAGGCGTGAAGTATTCAGATGAAGTGATTATCAGAAAAGCTGGTAAATCTTCTGGTAAGAAGTAAGGGGCGATAGATGTTGAAAAGTATTCAAAAAAGAAAAAATAAACTTCGCGCTCAAAGAAAAGCCAGAGTAAGAGGTAAAATATTTGGTTCAGTTTCTCTACCAAGATTGACTGTATTTAAATCCAATAAACACTTTTATGCTCAGGCAATTGATGACAATACAGGCAGCACACTTGCTTCTGTGGACGGTAGAAAACTTGGCTTGAAAGTTAACCAAGACGATGTAAAAAAGATAGCTGCAGAGATGGCTAAAAACCTTGCTTCTAAAAACATTGATTCTGTTGTATTTGACAGAAATGGTTACCTTTACCATGGTGTTGTTGCGTCATTTGCTGATGCGCTTAGAGAAGCTGGAATGAAGTTTTAAGGACCCATGATGGAAGAAATAGAAAAAGAATTTGAAGAAGTAATTGTTAATATTGGTCGTGTTACCAAAGTTGTTAAGGGTGGTAGAAGATTCAGGTTTACAGCATTGATAGTTATTGGGGACAGAAATGGCACGGTTGGATATGGATTTGGCAAAGCCAAAGAAGTTCCTGATGCGATTAAAAAAGCAGTAGATGATGCACACAAAAACTTAGTTAAAGTGAACATCAAGGGCACAACCATCGCACACGACATAGAGCATAAATTTAATGCAAGTAGAATTTTACTTAGACCAGCGAGTGAAGGTACAGGTGTTATCGCTGGTGGTGCTGCAAGACCTGTACTTGAGCTTGCAGGCGTTAAAGATGTTTTGTCAAAATCAATTGGATCAAACAATCCTAACAACCTAGTAAGGGCAACTATCCAAGCACTTACTAGAATTAAAGCGTAAGGAGTAAAATATGGGTTTGCATAATTTACAACCTGCTCCAGGATCAACGAAAAATAGAAAAAGAATTGGTCGTGGTCAAGGTTCAGGAACAGGTAAAACATCTGGTAAAGGTCACAAAGGTCAAAAAGCCAGAGCGGGATACAATGAAAAAAGAGGATTTGAGGGTGGTCAGCAACCTCTCTATAAACGATTGCCTAAAATTGGTTTTACTTCTAGGATAGAAAAACCGTATGTCATTAATGTAGAAAAAATCAAGACAATTGCTGAGCTTTCAGAAATTACACTTGAGACGATTAAGACGGTTCATAGGTTACAGAAGAATGTTACGAAGGTAAAGTTGATTGGTGTAGGTGCAAGGGATCTTGTATCAAAAATCAAAGACGAAGCTGTCACAACAAGCGGTAAATAATCATGGGAAATGCTTTAACTCAAAAAATCCTTATCACACTGGGATTTCTTTTTGCATACAGAGTTTTAGCCTATATTCCCACTCCAGGTGTTGATTTGAATGTTATCAAAGAGTTTTTTGATAACAATGCAAACAATGCCCTTGGGCTAATGAATATGTTCTCGGGTAATGCTGTTGAACGACTGAGTATCATCTCCTTGGGCATTATGCCTTATATTACGGCCTCCATTGTTATGGAGCTTCTCTCTGCAACTTTTCCAACACTGGGTCAAATGAAAAAAGAGCGTGACGGTATGCAAAAATATATGCAAATTATTCGCTATTTCACCATTTTTATAACAGTTGTGCAGGCTGTAGGCGTCTCAATAGGATTACAGAGTATGACAGGCAGAAGTGGAACATCAGCAGTAATGATAGATCCGACAATGTTTACTGTTATTACGACATTTTCTATGTTGGCAGGAACGATGTTGCTGATGTGGATAGGTGAGCAGATTACGCAAAAAGGTATTGGCAATGGTATCTCATTGATTATTTTTGCTGGTATTGTGTCTGGTTTACCTTCTGCAATAGGTAACACGATTGCATCAGTCAACTCTGGAGAAACCAATTTCTTGGTAGTTTTGGCTATATTGGCCATTATGCTCATTACGATTTTAGCGATTATTTATGTGGAGTTGGGGGAAAGAAGAATTCCCATTTCTTATTCCAGAAAGACAATCATGCAAAACCAAACAAAAAGAGTGATGAATTATATTCCCGTGAAGGTAAACCTCGCAGGTGTAATCCCACCCATTTTTGCATCAGCGATTTTGATGTTTCCTTTGACAATGCTTCAAACGAGTACGACACCATGGGTGACGGCTATCGCTGATTCTTTGGCACCAGGAGGGATTACTTTTAATGTGATTACTTTTTTCTTGGTGATGTTCTTTGCATTTTTTTATGCCTCTATTGCATTCAATGCCAAAGATATATCTGATAATCTCAAAAGACAAGGCGGATTTATCCCCGGTGTCAGACCTGGCGAGCATACCAAAGATTTTTTAAACGAGGTTGCAAGTAGGCTAACGGGTTCAGGTGCTATTTATCTCGCGGTTATTTCTACGGTTCCTTTTATGATTATTTCTGGCGTGGGTGCCTCTTTTTACTTTGGGGGTGTTTCGGTACTCATTATTGTGCAGGTGGCACTCGATACCATGAGAAAAATTGAAGCACAGCGAACCATGAACCAATACAACACACTAGGTAATGTAGGTCTATAATGGCTATTGCTATTAGAAAACCTGATGAAATCTCCAAGCTCAAACGAGCGGGTGAGATTGTAGGTAAAACACTTCAGTATCTACAAACCATTGTAAAGCCAGGCATGACATTGCGTGAAATTGATGCTTTGGGTGAAGCGTATATACGACAACAAGGTGCTGAACCCTCTTTCAAGGGGTTGTACGGGTTTACGGGATCTGTCTGTACTTCTGTTAATGAAGTGTGTATCCATGGTGTGCCAACTGACAGGATCATCGTTGAAGGTGATGTGCTAGGTTTGGATATTGGAGTCAAATTAGAGGGATATTTTGGCGATGCTGCTATTACAATGGCAGTAGGCAGTGTCAGTCCTGAAGATGAAGCACTGATATCCTGCGCAAAAGGCTCACTCTACCACGCAATCGAAGCCATTAAAGAAGGGATGCGTTTTAAGGAGTTGTCAAAAATTTTAGAAGACTATATCGTTTCTGCTGGTTTTGTACCTCTGCGTGACTACTGTGGACATGGGATTGGAACCAAGCCCCATGATGAACCCAATATCCCTAATTATCTTGAAGGTAAAGCAAATCAAGGTCCAAAAATTAAAAATGGAATGGTATTTTGTTTAGAACCGATGGTATGTTGTAAAAGTGGTACACCGGTATTGCTTGAAGACAGATGGTCTGTTACGAGCGAAGATCAACTCAGGACAGCACATTATGAACACCAAGTTGCCATTATTGATGGTAAGGCTGTTATTTTAACCCAAGCATAGTATGCGACAAAGGAATACAATGGCAAAAGACGATGTTATAGAAATTGATGGAAAAGTAGTAGAAGCACTGCCAAATGCTACTTTTAGAGTAGAGTTAGACAATAAGCATATTGTACTGTGTCATATTGCAGGAAAAATGAGAATGCATTACATTAAGATTCTCCCTGGAGACATTGTGAAAGTTGAACTCACTCCTTATAGCCTCGATAAAGGCAGAATCACCTTTAGGTACAAATAAGAAAGTAAAATTAAACTTAATGTAAGTGAAGCTTAATAAAAGTTTTAGTATAATCTTTGTCCCTATTACTACTAGGCATAGGAACTGCGAGAAGAATTTTTGATTAAGTGACACTGCTTACTCGAGAGTTGGAATGATTCAGATTCATCAATCCACGCAACAAATAAAGTGTAAATATATCGTAGGAGTAACCCATGAAGGTTAGACCATCAGTTAAAAAAATGTGTGATGATTGCAAAATCATTAAACGCAAGGGTATCGTTCGCGTGATTTGTAAAAATCCAAAACATAAACAAAGACAAGGATAAACATGGCGCGTATTGCAGGTGTTGATTTGCCACAGAAAAAAAGAATGGAGTATGCACTTACTTACATTTTTGGTATCGGTCTGAAAACATCAAGAGATATTCTTGACAGAACAGGTGTTGACTATAACAAAAGAGTACATGAACTCAGTGATGCAGAAGCAGCATTGATTCGTAATGATATTCAAGACAATGTTGTCGTTGAGGGTGATTTGAGAAAAAAAGTGTCTTTGGACATCAAAGCATTGATGGACTTGGGTTCTTACAGAGGTCTTAGACACAGAAGAGGTTTACCTTGCCGTGGACAAAGTACAAAGACAAATGCGCGTACCCGTAAAGGCAAACGCAAAACTGTCGGTTCAGCATAAGGAGTAGGGTAAATGGCTAAGAAAAAAGCAAAAAAAAGTATAGCAAAAGGCATAGTCTATGTTGCTGCTACATTTAACAATACAGTGATTACTGTAACAGATGAGATGGGTAATGTTATTGCATGGAGCAGTGCCGGTTCACTAGGCTTTAAAGGCTCTAAAAAATCTACACCCTTTGCTGCAACTGAAGCAGTAGCCGATGCGATGAAAAAAGCAATGGAAAATGGCGTAAAAGAAGTAGGCATAAAAGTACAAGGCCCTGGTTCTGGTAGAGACACAGCGGTAAAAGCAATTGGTGCAACAGAAGGTATCCGTGTAACATCATTGAAAGATATTACACCACTTCCACACAATGGTTGTAGACCACCTAAGAAGAGAAGGGTATAAGCATGGCAAGATATAGAGGCCCCGTTGAAAGACTAGAAAGAAGACTTGGTGTTGACCTTGGATTAAAAGGTGAGAGAAGACTTGCTGGTAAATCTGCATTGGAAAAAAGACCGTATGCGCCAGGACAACATGGACAAAGAAGAACGAAAATCAGTGAATATGGTCTTCAACTTCAAGAGAAACAAAAAGCTAAATTTATGTATGGTGTGAGTGAAAAACAGTTTAGAGCACTTTACAAAGAAGCCAACGCTAAAGAAGGCAATACAGGTTCAATCCTTGTGCAACTTTTGGAGCAAAGGCTTGACAATGTCGTTTACAGAATGGGATTTGCTACCACGAGAGCATCTTCAAGACAATTTGTAAATCATGGACACATACTCGTAGATGGCAAAAGAGTAGATATCCCATCATTTAGAGTAAAAGCTGGACAAAAAATCGAGATTAGAGAAAAAAGTAAAACAAATCCTCAAATCCTCAGAGCAATTGAGCTGACCAATCAAACAGGAATGGTAGAGTGGGTTGACATCGATAAA
Source organism: Sulfurovum sp. (assembly GCA_020726105.1). Lineage (GTDB taxonomy): Bacteria > Campylobacterota > Campylobacteria > Campylobacterales > Sulfurovaceae > Sulfurovum. Next base: position 13,776 of record DYTF01000027.1, read on the forward strand.
GAAAAACTTTTTGGTTTGTTTACAAGAGTACCAGAGAGAGAAGAAATTACAATTCCAGTTGAAGAACGCCTAATTGTTGAGCTCTACTCTAAATAATCGTTAGTAAAGGCTAGTTAATGAGAAAAATTAAAGTTGCGCCATTTATGCCAACAGAGGTAGAAGTAAACGAAATCAGCGCAAACCGTGCTGAGATTATTGCTTATCCTTTTGAGAGTGGATATGCTGTTACGCTTGCACATCCACTAAGAAGATTGATTCTAGGCTCTTCCATCGGCTATGCACCTATCTCAATTAAGATTGAGGGAGCTGCACATGAGTTTGATAATATCAGAGGAATGCATGAAGATGTAGCTGTATTTATTATCAATTTGAAAAATATTCGTTTTAAAATTAAAGATGAGAGCGATAGGGTTGAATTAAAATATAGTTTTTCAGGACACAAAGAAGTATCGGCACAAGATTTAAATAACAATCAGGTCGAAGTTGTTAATGGCAATTTGCCACTTGCAACACTCAATGAAGATGCTGTACTAAATTTTACAGTTGTCATTGCTAAAGGTATTGGTTATGTGCCGAGTGAAGACCTTAGGGACGAAGTAGAGGTAAACAGTATCGCATTAGATGCATTTTTTACGCCTGTAAGAAGAGCAAACTATAAAATAGACAATGTTTTGGTCGAAGACAATCCAAATTTTGAAAAGATTATCTTCGATATAGAAACAGATGGGCAAATTGGTCCGGTTGAAGCATTTACAAATGCACTAGAGGTAATGAGTAAACAACTTTCAGTGTTTAACACAGTGTTAAATCTGGATATTTCATCGGCTCCAGCTAAAAGAAGTGGTGATGAAGGTGAATTAAAACTCTATATGCAGACTGTAGATGCCCTTGGACTTAGCGCAAGATCTTTTAATTCATTAGACAGAGCAGGTATCAAATATTTAGGTGAATTGGTACTCATGAGGGAAAACGAGATTAAAGAGATAAAAAATCTCGGTAAAAAATCTTTAGATGAGATTACAGAATGTCTTCTTGAGCATGGTTTTGGCCCTGATTTTGAACTTGCAGATGTTACAAGAATGAATCTTGTAAAGAAAATAGAACAACTCAAAGTATAGTTGTATCCTAAAGGAATAATATGAGACATAAGCATGGTTACCGAAAATTAAACAGAACGTCTTCTCATAGAGCAGCGCTTCTAAAAAATCTTTCTATTGCGTTGACAAAAGAAGGTAGAATTGAAACAACATTGCCAAAAGCAAAAGAGCTTAGATCGTATTTTGAAAAGCTCGTTACAAAAGCTTCTTCAGGCGATTTGAATTCTCACAGAGCAATTTTTGCACTCCTCCAACACAAAGAGTGCACCAACAAACTTGTCAATGAAATTGCACCAAAGTATGCCGACAGAAATGGTGGCTATACAAGAATTATTAAAACCCGTCTAAGAAAAGGTGATGCTGCGCCAATGGCGATTATCGAAATGGTCTAGCAACAACACCAAAACACTTCAGCACTCAAGATTGACCTTGGGTGCACCTTTCTTCGCTTCACTACCCATTTAGATATTGACAAAGATGTTAATTTATAGTATAAATGTTTACACTATTTTGGCTATAATCATTAAACAATATATGCCACAATAGAGGCAAAAAAGGAGAATCATTGATACCGTTTACAGATGAAGAATTAAAGCCTGCAGTGATGAGCGTAATCGAAAAAGTAAGACCATCCATTAAGCTTGATGGCGGAGACATCACACTAGTAGCGATACGAGAAGGAAAAGTTTTTGTACAACTTCAAGGTGCTTGTGTTGGCTGTGGAAGCTCTGGAACCACGATTAAGTTTGGTGTAGAAAGACAAATGCAGACTTTGATACACCCTGAGATTATGGTTGTCAATGTGCCTGCAGGATTTGAAGAGAAATTGGATCAATTGGCATAATATGGGTAAACTAGGTCATGATGTCTTGTTAGGGAGAGCCGAGGTTCAGTTTCTTGAGGGAGAATTTGAAAATGCCCTGAGGAGCTATGGGCTTATTTTGGCAAACTTTCCAACGCTTGATGAGGCGCGTGTTGGCGTAGTTTTGAGTGATTTGGCAATGGAAAGCGCAGAAGAAGCACAGGCATTATTTGAGTATTATCATGTTATCAAAGAAAATAAAGAAAATGCGGTGGGCATCATAGAAGAGTTCTTGAAAAACATGGACAATACAAGTCAAAAGTTACATGAACTTTTAACTTCCCCATTGCAAGAAGAGATAGAGTACAGCGATGGCATACGCTATAGTGATTTTATAGCATCGGTTAAAAGCAGAGGAAACTTTAAAAAAACATTTGAAGACATCATGTTTTCGACCAAAGTAGTCATCAGTAACAAAGATGAGTTTATTGATTTTGTAACACGGCTTTCCAAGGAAGGATTCGATGAGATGGCGTTGGGATATTTGGATGCATCTATCGGTTTATTTGGGAACGATCAGGATATTTTGGGACTTTATCATGTGCTGAGAAAGTCCCAAAAATGAAAGTCGAATTTAGTAAAGATGCATTTTATTTTCTCAGTGATGACACAGCCCAGCTTGATACGCAAACCCTTTTTTTAAAAACAGCCCAAAACAGTCGCTATTTTGAAACGCTCAATCCTAAACCCACTTTCATAAGCGTGACAGAACTGATAGCGTTTTGGGGACTTGATACCCTGCGTGTTGTCGGTGTGACAGGGACAAATGGAAAAACGACCGTAACAGCAGCAATCTATTCTTTTTTGTTGGATTTGGGCGAAAAGCCTGCTTTGCAGGGTACGCGGGGTTTATTTGCGCAGGAGAGACGCATCGAAGAAAAGAGCATGACGACACCTTCTATTTTTGAGACTCTGCATAACATGAAACAGACTTTAGACTTAGGATGTGAGTATTTCATCATGGAAGTGAGTTCTCACGCCATAGAGCAAAAACGCATTGAAGGGCTTACTTTTGCGCTTAAAGTACATACCAATGTAAGCTCTGATCATCTTGACTACCATGGCACGGTAGAAGAGTACAGACGCGTAAAAAGCCTCTTCTTTGCAGATGAAGCCCCCAAGTTGCTCAACAAAGATGACATCAAAAACATAAGCTACAATCCAATGGGTGCACAAAGTTACGGAGTAGATGAACCTGCAACCTTTAAAGTGCAAGCTTTTTCTTTACTAGAGGGCATCACCGCAGGCATCAAGCACCTTAAAGAGGAAGCAACTTTTCATTCGCCTATGGTTGGCTTGTTTAACCTTTTTAATCTCATGGCAGCTATTGGCGCGGTACAGATGCTCACCAAAAAAAGTATTGAAGAGATAGGTGAAGTCGTACCTTATTTTGCAGGCGTTTCAGGTCGTATGGAAGTCCTAAGCCGTGAACCGTTGGTCATTGTAGACTTCGCCCATACAGATGATGGCATGCAAAAAGTTTTTGAGGCGATGAAAGACAGAGATATTTCAGTCGTGTTTGGTGCAGGAGGCAACAGAGACAAAAGTAAACGCCCACGCATGGGAGCTATGGCAGGACGCTACGCACAGAAGATATATGTCACCAGCGATAACCCCAGAGACGAAGTACCCGAAGAGATACTTGAGGAGATACTGCTAGGACTGCATGGCAAAGAAAATGTCACGGCAACACCCGACAGAAAACTTGCTATCAAACTTGCACTTGATGCCTTAGAGCCTGAAGAAGTATTGCTTATTTTAGGCAAAGGGGATGAGGATTATCAAGAAATTAAGGGCGTAAAACATCATTTTGATGACCGAGAAGTAGTCAGAGAACTATTAGGGCTACGCGATTAATCTGCCATTAAGTAAATCGGAGTAAAATACTCCTAATTAATTTCTAAAGGAAACCTTATGTTAAACAGTGTAAACCAACCCGCGTTTTTTATCTTTAAGTGTCAACAATCTGCACCTCCAGGGATGCCAAAACCGTCTTGTGTGAAAGCAGATGCGCCAGAGACTGCAGAGTTGTTTCAGCATATTTCACAAAGTTTGATGATGAAAGGCATTATTGGGACTGTGACACCTGTGCAAACGGGTTGCCTCAGTCGCTGTGGTCAAGGGCCCGTGATGTTGGTTGAACCGGGACACACCATGTATGTGGGACTCACTAAAGCGAAGATTGACAGAATCATCGAAGAGCATATCATCGGCGGCAATGTGGTACAAGAGTATGTGATTCCTGATGAACTTTGGGGTGAGCCTATAGCACCTGCAAGTATTGCACGCTAAGTTTTTCTTCTTTGGCTGCGCGCTTTGGTGCGCAGTACCCAATCTCTCCATACTTTAACCCTAATAACAAGCACGCGTGAATTTTGGTATAATCCCAATAATTTTCAATGAAATAACGAGGAGCTGTGATGACCATTACAATGCTTTATTCAAAAATACATAGAGCCACTGTCACTGATGCCAATCTGCATTATGTCGGTTCTATCACCATCGATCAAGACTTTTTAGATGCGGCAAAAATGCGTGTGGGGCAAAAAGTAGATATTGTCAATGTCAATAACGGTGAACGGTTCTCGACTTACATCATCTCTGGTGAAGCAGGTAAAAAAGAGATTTGTCTCAATGGTGCGGCGGCCAGAAAGGTGCATAAAGGTGATAAGATTATCATCATCGCGTATGCCAAGATGACAGAAGTAGAAGCAGACACACACAAACCCAAAATCGTTATACTCGATGATGACAATGCTATCGTTGAGACATTTGAAGGACTAGAATAGACCTAAGAGCGTCAAGCTCAAAAATGTCAAAACCACAAGCCGAAGTTCTTAGCGGTTGGTATCAACAAGATAACTGAACTCTTTTGAGTTTTTAAGTTTGGCGATGGTTTTTGAAGTCAGTGAGCCTTTGCCTTCTTTTCTGACAACCTTTTGAAGTACAGTGCTGATTTTCATCGTTTCTCCTTTGGATGGCTTATTGTTTACTGTGATTGTATGTCACTCTGATAACGAATTGATAACATCTATGCTCGCGCACCCTTTCTTCTTAAAGAGTTTTTACTATAATCATTTATTTACAAAAGGAAAGTGTATGCAGACTGAATATGTCTCCAAAGCAGGGTATGTCGCAGCAGTGCTTGTTATTATTTTCGCCTTTACGACGGCTTTTTTGAAAGAAGCAGGGCTTGTGGAGGCGTTTTCTCTCCTTACGCTTTATGGGACAGTTGTTGTTGTTTTTGTAGCGATGTTCGCGTATGAACTGCTCGCACAACACAGCCACAATAAGCGCCACAACACACCCGTCCAAAGCGTTGCGTTTTCACCCCATCGTTCTGTCATTCTTCGTTCAGTTTTGTATCGGTTCATCACTCTGTTACTGCCTTTGCTTGTCGCGTACGCTTTAGTGCATGGTTTGGCGGGCATGGAGTTTGAGTGGTACACGGTGCACTCACATGTGTTGGTGTTTTATGGCTATGCCATGGTGCTTTTTGTTATCTCAGCACCCATCTATATGTATGTGACCCTACTTTACAGAGGTGAGTTGAAGTATGAGTTTAATGACTATGCCATCTTAACGATGGTAGGGCTTAGGGCATTGTATGGGAAGCTTGCTGGCAAAAGTGCTTACACGCTTTACAAAAACCGTCGTGTCAAAAAGATGGCACTGGTGTATGTCGTGAACTTTTTTTTCATCACCTTAATGGCGCATTTTTTACTCAACGAGCACAAAGAGTTTACTTCAACGCTACATAAGATGCTTCAAGAGGGCTTTAGCACACAACATTGGTTTTTACAAGTAAAAAGTGGGTTTGGGGTACTGCTTCATCTTTTGTTTACCATAGATGTAAGCATCGGGATGATAGGCTATGCCTTTGCAAGCAGATGGCTGGGCAACCGAACCAAAAGCGTTGAGACCAGCATCATAGGATGGGCAGTGGCATTGGCGTGTTATCCGCCGCTTAACAGCATCATAGGAGCGGGGTGGTTTTATTTTGGAGAGCCACAGACACACAGCCTCATTGTCTCCGATGTAGGGGTGACGGTGGTGATGGCACTGCTACTTGTGGCGTACAGCATCTATGTGTGGGCGACGGTGGCGATGGGCTTTAAGTTTAGCAACCTTACAAACCGAGGCATCGTCACCTCTGGGCCTTACAGGTTTGTAAGACATCCTGCGTATGCCTCGAAAAATATCGCGTGGATTATCGACTCAACCCATGTCCTTACCTCTGCGTGGGCGACATTCATATTTTTAACCGGGACAACGCTGTACACCTTAAGGGCACTCACCGAAGAAAGACACCTTAAAAAAGACAAAGCCTATGAGGACTATGTCAAAAAAGTCCCCTATCGATTTATCCCAAGAGTCATCTAGGGCA
>DYTF01000083.1 GCA_020726105.1 Sulfurovum sp.
CAGATGCTGAGGCTTTTGAGTCCTGCTCTTTTTGCCATCTTGAGTGCTTCGAGTGTGTCAGCCGTTTCGCCGCTTTGTGAGATGGTGACAAAGAGGGTGTCTTTGAGCAGTAAAGGCTCTTTGTATCTAAACTCCGAGGCTATCTCCACATCACAGCGTACTTTTGCCAAGCGTTCAAAGAGGTACGCAGCCGTGAGTGCAGAGTGGTAACTCGTACCGCAGGCACAGATTTTAATGGAAGTAATGTTTTCAAAAAAATCTTCACCCAACTCCTCAAAGTAGATACTCTCATCACGCACGCGTCCTATCATGGTCTCACTCATCACACGACTTTGCTCATAAATCTCTTTTTCCATAAAGAAACGGTAGCCGTCTTTTTGTGCTGAGATTTTGTCGCTTGTGAGTGCTTGTTTGCTGAAACTTTTTTCACCCCCAGCGTTAAAGAGTTTGACTACGCCCACTTTTGCATACCCGAACTCGCCGTCTTCGAGGTAATACACTTCGTCTGCTTTACCTATAATAGGGGTGTCGGATGAAGCGAAATAGACATCCTCTTTGCTAAAACCGATGAGCATGGGTGAGCCTTGTTTGGCAAAAAAGATGGTATCGGGAGCTGCTTCTGTGATGAGCAGTGTGGCATACGCCCCTTCGAGTCTTTGGATGGTTTGCTTAAAAGCCAAAAAAGCGTCAGGTGTTTTTTTATGGTTTTTCTCAAAAAGATGCACGATGGTTTCGGTGTCGGTCTGACTTAAAAATGTCACGCCATCAGCCTGCAACTCATGTTTGAGCTCCTGATAGTTCTCGATGATGCCGTTATGTACTACATAAGAGTATGCGCCCAAGTGCGGATGGGCGTTGAGTTCGGTTGGTTTGCCGTGTGTTGCCCAGCGTGTGTGTCCGATGGAGATACCAAAGCCTTCTGAGTGGTAGGTTTTGGTTTTTTCTCTGAGGTTTTCAAGTTTGCCGATGGCTTTGAAGTTGTGGAGTTTTTTGCCTTCGATGACAGCAATACCAGCAGAATCATACCCACGGTATTCAAGCTCTTGCAGACCATCTAGTAAGATTTCTTTTTTCTCATTTTTGCCCAAATAGCCTACGATTCCACACATGCTGTACCTTTAGTTAGTTTTTCGATTACCTTTTGGGTATTATGGCAAAAGTTTCCATTCTTTTCAATGAGAAACATATCTTTGGCACGGTTTTTGAGGGTGTGTATCTTCGCTGTGGCGATGTCTATACCCATATCGTCAAATAGTTGAATTACATAGGCAAGGAGTCCTTTTTGGTTTTTGCATTGCAGTTGCATCAAGGCATAAGACTTGGAATACTCACAGTCGATGTGCAGTTCTTCTTCTTCTATCTCTGGGATGCTTATCGTGCTTTTTTTGCCCTCATCAAAGGAGTCGTGCAGTATTTGCTCAAGTCTGTGTATATCTTCTGTACTCAGTGTGTCTGAAAACTCTATTTTAAAGTATTTTAGTTCATCAAAGAGTTTACAGATGTCCATATTGACCACTTCAAGTGTTGAAAGTTTGCTTAAAAGATAAGAGACATTAAAAGATGTGGCACGGATGACTTCGATGCTCAAGTACCCCTCATTGTGTATCTCAAAATGGTATGTTTTAGTTTGAAATGCTTTTTTTGCAAGCTCAACGATGCTGTGAGGGGTGTAGCGTAAAAAGAGTAAATCAGAAGGGATTTGCAGTATTTTCTTTTGTTCGGCACTTGTTAGTGCAGTAAATGCACTGTTTTTCTTAAGCGTCTCTTCTTTTTTAAAGCGTTTGGCAGCTTCATCGAGCATTTCGGCCTGATTTAAAATGGACACAGACTCATCATAGAGTGTTTTGATGAGTTTGGCGGTAAAGATATTATAGATAGTATCGCCCACACCACTCATATCGGCATAGGTGAGTATGTAAATCAAATCAAGCAATTTTTTCGTTGGAAAATGTGAGGCGAATTGTGCAATATTTTTTTCATTATACAAGTCTTCGCGCTGAGCGGTTTTACTCATAAGTGTATGGTAGAGTATGAGCGTTTCCCCGTAGTCCATTAATTCTTTTTTCATCTTTATTTTTTGGGCAAAGATTTTAAACAAAGAGCCGCTAACAAAGTGATGGTCACTTCTGCGTCCTTTGCCTGCATCATGCAAAAAGGTAACGATTTTGAGCATGGCCTTTTCATCAGCACTCAAAGCATCATATAGTCCCTCAATAAAAGGATCCTCTATGTGTTCTAGGTAATACACGCAGCGTATGGAGTGGATATCAACAGCGTACTGGTGATACCCGTCAAACTGAGGCAGATCGATGATTTTTTTCATAGCAGTAATGGTGTATCCAAGTAGTCTTGCATCTGAGAGTGTATTGAAAATTGCGTAAGAATAGGGCTGATAAAAGATTTCTTTTATGGTTTTATGGAGTTCATCACTTAGGCGTTGCGGCTTTGGAGCGTTAATAAGTGCTTGCAGAAAAGAGGGATGGACATAAAAAGGTTTTTGTGCATACTCTACTAGTTGTTTGAGCAGCGCATGAAAAGTGACTTCGTTTTCTCTGGGGTACATAAAATCTTTCTCTTTTGAAGCAATACCAGACTCTTTGGTTAAAATGCTAATCCAAATACGACTATAGAGTCTGATAATCTTAAGGCTTTCCGTTACTTTTTTGGCACAAAGCATTTGTCCTCTTGCGCCTTCTTTGTAGCCAAGGAGTAGCGAGATGTCAGGGATGAGGTCGAGTCTGAGTTTGTCTTCTTTTTTGCCTGTAACAAGATGCAAAGCGGAGCGCACACGAAACAAAAACTCCAGCGCGATACGAAACTCTTTATATTCCTGTTCGGAGATGATATGGGAGGGTATATTTTTGATGCTGTTCACATTGAAAAGTATTTTGCCTATCCAAAACACGAGGTTAGCATCACGAAAACCGCCTACACCATCCTTGAGATTGGGCTCCATCGTGAGAGGAAAGCGTTTGTGTTTAAGATTTTGTTCGTCCATCTTACTTTGGATAAAACCTTGAATATCATCATGGCGTATCTTGTTAATGACATTTTGCGTTTCCGTCCAGACAAAGTTTGAGCCTTCTATAAAACGCGATTCGATGAGTGCTGTTTTGATGGTGATGTCGGTCTTGGAGACTGCCATGAGTTCCTCAACCGTATGGACTCTATGCCCAAGCTTCAGCCCGATATCCCACAGCAAATAGAGCATTTTTTCTATCATCGCCTGTAGGTTATAGCCAGGGATTTCCATGTAGACTATCATGAGGTCGATATCTGAATGCACGCAAAGTTGTTCCCGCCCGTAACTGCCCAGTGCCACCAAAGAGAGAGGAATGGCGTTTTTCATCGGCGCATAGTCACCAAACATCTCTCTTTGGGCAACTTTATAAACGGTTTTGAGGATGTCGTCTATTTTCTTGCTGTGTTTGACCAAAAAATCTTTACCGCCTGATGTAGCAAAGGTCTCACCTAGTGTTTCAAAGTAGGTTTTTATATCGTGTTTGAGCACTTTAGCTATCTTGGTATGGGGCGCATTTTCATACAGTAATGCTTCTATTTGCATCTTCACATCATCCACGCGATACCCCTAATGTTTTAGTGCTATAATACCTAAAAACTACTAGGGATAGACAGCAATGGATTTGATACAAAAGGCGAAAAACAAACAAAGACTCACCCAAAAAGAGGGTGAAGCACTGTATGACTTAGACCTCTATACACTTGGAGAATTAGCCGATGCGATTCGTAAAGAAAAGTATGGTAATAAAAGCTATTTTAACATCAATCGTCATCTTAACCCGACCAATGTTTGTGCCGATATTTGTAAATTTTGTGCCTATTCTGCCAGCAGAAAAAATCCCAACCAATACACGATGAGTCACGATGAAATATTGGAAATAGTCAAGCGTTCAAACGAATTGGGGGCCAAAGAGATACATATCGTTTCAGCGCATAATCCCCACGATGGTGTGGAGTGGTATATGGGTGCATTTAGAAAAATCAAAGCGCAATACCCTCATCTTCACATCAAAGCCATGACGGCTGCTGAGATAGACTTTTTGACACGACAATACGGTATCTCGTATGATGAGGTGTTAGATCTCATGATAGAAAGCGGTGTGGATTCCATGCCAGGAGGTGGGGCGGAGATTTTTGATGAGGGTGTGCGTGAGTATCTGTGTAAAGGCAAAGTTACCTCTGAGCAATGGCTAGAGATTCACCAAAAATGGCATGAACGAGGGCAACAGAGTAACGCAACGATGCTTTTTGGGCATGTGGAAACCAGAGCACACCGCATCGACCACATGTTGCGCCTTCG
>DYTF01000028.1 GCA_020726105.1 Sulfurovum sp.
TTGTGTTGGACTTTAAGTGCTATTTTAATCTACCTTTGGTGCACAAACTGTGTAGCGCTGGTAAACATGGATTTAGTAAGTCTCTTGAAATTTGCTAAACAGATAATCACTCTCTTTAACTGCTTTATGACAACTGATACACTCTGCTGAGCCTTCTTTGTATGGAATGTATTGTTTATCTTTTTTGACAAATCTGGCGTACCCCCAGTGGTCACCATCAGCATTAAACACACTAGAGTCTTTAACCATGTACTCAACTCTTTGCAGCTCATCTGCCTCAAGCGCATCAGGCCAAGTTGCCATCGGTTTTGCAGACCAACCGATTTTAACGATTTTTGAACCCTCAGGCATCACTTTTGCTTTCTTTTTTAATGCATCATATCCAATCTTATTAGCCAAAATATAGCGAATTTCTTTTTTGTCCGTACGATAATGGCTTGCAACAATTTTATAATCTTGATACCCTTCTATCATCTTAAATGTCAAATTACTATCTGGCATTTTAATATTAGGCAACCTCATGTCTGACGCCACTAAGTTTTGATATGTCAACATCATTCCAAGCAGGATGCCTGCAAAAACTAATTTATTTTTCTTGTTTGTTTTCATCGCTGTTTCCTTATGTATTAAAATTTTTAGTCGCCGACCCTAAGGCATCTACTTTTAAGCCATGTATCTTATCAAACATTAGCTATAAATATAGAAATGATACAATAGTATCAAATATATCCCGAGCGTCACCCTTTTAACCTATATTTCAAATTATTTAACAAAGGTCAGCTATGCCAAATCATCTTCTTCATGAACACTCCTCTTATTTGCAGCGGCATGCCTCTAGTCTTGTCGACTGGTATCCGTGGGGTGAAGAAGCATTTGCCAAAGCGAGGCAAGAGAACAAAGCACTCTTTGTGTTTATAGGCTACAGTGCCTGTCATGGATGTCAAGTCATGGAGCAAGAATCTTTTAACGCCCATCTCACCGCTACACTTCTTAACACACATTTTATCTCCATCAAGGTAGACAAAGAGGAGCGTAGCGACATCGCTCACTATTTTCAAAAAGTCTACCAACTTACAAACCAGCGTCCTACAGCATGGCCACTCTGCCTTTTTTTGACCGATGAAGCGAAACCTTTTTATGCTACTGCCTACATTCCTCATGAACCACGCTATGAGATGATGAGTTTTTCTAGTTTGCTTGAAGTGACAGCCGATAAATACCGTAACGAAAAAGCACTTTTAACTGAAAAATCTGAGGAGATACTGCACTTTTTAAACCCCAAAGAAAACGCCATCCAAGCCACTAAACTTGATTTGAGCATCATCGGTAGAGTAACAGAGCAAGCGAAACAGCTTTTTGATGCCCAGCATGGCGGGTTTACTCAAATACCAAAGTTTCCCCAAACCTCCTTGCTTGACTTACTGCTAGATGTCTATGAGATAAACCAAGAAGAAGAGACACTGCATCTAGCACTTTTTTCTCTGCGTAAAATGGCTGAAGCAAACATACGAGACTTAAGTGAAGGTGGTTTTTATGCTTACTGTAACGACACCCAATGGCTCAACCCTCATCCTGTGAAAAACACTTATGATAATGCACTTTTAAGCAGCGTGTATCTCAAAGCTTATCGCGTCAGTGGAGATATTTTTTACAAAACAGTGGCGTGCGAAATCATTGATTTTATGCTTCAACAGATGTCAGAATCCTCTCTATTTTATGCTAGCATGAGCACAGAAGTAGATTTGCCTGCGCGTTTAGATAAAACCATCCTTGCCTCATACAATGCCATGATGATACAGACACTGTTTAAAGCAAGTCGCCTCGAACCTACTTACCTAGAGCCTGCCATCACATCACTTGAGGTCTTACTTGAACTGGCATACATTCACTCTGAACTCTACCATGTAACACTACTGGCTCAAACCCCCAAAACAAAAGCTTTTTTGGAAGACTATGCCTATCTGTCTGAAGCACTCATCGAAGCCTATGAGTGTACACTTGATGAACGCTATCTCGTGATGGCAACAAAGCTTGTCAATGCTGCCATTGAAAAATTCTATGTGCAGGGCACATGGAAATACACCCGTGGTACATTTGAAGCAGATGCCGAGATTCACGATGCACCTTACAACTCCCCTGTCTCCACGATGCTTAGTGCACTCCAGCGTATCGGCTCTTTGGTCGATGCGGTGTATCAAAAGTTCATCTTTAAAACGCTTGAGCGTTACTCGTATGATGTCATGCGCCAACCCATCTCTAGCCCACAAATGACAAGCATGGTGATTCGCTATCTTAAAGATGATAGCATCATCCAAAGATAATGCCTACTCTCCTCTTACTTGTCTTCTCTGCGCTTCTTTTTGCCCAAGAGGAGATGATTACACGCACGCAGGTACTCATGGGGACTTATGTGAGCATCACCCTTGAGGCAAAAGAGAATGCACAGATCACACATGCCTTTGAACACATCAAGCAGATAGAAGCTTCGCTCTCCAACTACGATTCCAATGCATCTTTATCGAAGCTCAATGCAACACACCGCATCAAATATGACCCCATATTGAGTGAAGCATTAAAGCTCTCAACCACCTATTACAAAGAAACCAATGGGTATTTTGATGTCACAATCGGGGCTATCTCTAAAGAGTTGTACCATTTTGGCGAAGAGACGCCGCGCTCACCCAGCAAAGAAGCTTTAAAGGCTGCCCGTCTTGACATTCACGGCATACACATCAACGATAAGACCATCAACACAGAAGCAAATATCAGTATTGACTTAGGGGGGATGGGTAAGGGGTATGCTACCGACAAAGTAGCCACTTTTCTTGGAAGACAAAACATCCGTAAAGGCATTATCGCACTCAGCGGTGACATTAGATGTTTAGACCTCTGTGAAATCGAGCTACAATCTCCTTACTCTGAACAGACATTTGCCACCGTGCAAAGCAAACACCCCAACCTTTCGGTCTCTACAAGTGGTACTTACAGAAGGTACGCCACCACTAAAGCCGAACATCACCTCATCAACCCTAAAACTGCCGAGCAAGGGCGTGAATTTGTCTCTGTCTCACTCTTTACGACTGCTAACAATGCCACAATAGATGCCTACGCAACCGCCATCTCCGTCATGCCAAGAGAACAAGCCTTGTGCTTTCTTGGACAACACAAAGAGATAGGTTTTGTCCTTGTAGATAAAAACGCGGAAGTGCTCTACGGAAATACGAAAAATCTAATAGATATAGTCTGGCTAGACTACAAAGAAACGCTCAGTAAACCCAGTAGCACTGCAAACACCAAAAGAAATCCCAGCAACGCTAAGAGTTTTATCCACCCCAACACGACCCATCCTAGAGTAATCATAAAATAAGAGAAGATGTCCAACAAAGCAAAGCCAAAAAGCGTAGCAGAAACAAACAAAGCGACTTTTTTGGAAACTTTTGTGCTAAAGAGCATCAAATGCGCGCTCACAAAGATAAGCCCACCCATAGCAAAAAGATGAGGCGTAGCAACTTCTATAAGCCCTTTGATGCTTTTTATTTCAGGCATTTGGATGATGTCGTTGAGTGTAAGCAAGAGGCTATGGCTACTTGCTAAGCCTTGTGAGAGCAAAAAGAGCCAAACGCCACTGAGTAAAATCATCAGCGTATAAAGCAGCAAATAGACTATAGGGATAGCATAGAGTGCACTCTTTTTCATGCAAACACTACTTTTTTTAAGACCATCACCCCCATAAGACAAGCCAAGAGATGCCATGCTACAAAAGCGCTTATCCACACAGGCACAAGCCAAATCCACCCTAGATAAGCGACTATCAACAGTATGGGTGTCATCATACCTAACGAAAAAACAAGGTGTACCATCCATCTCGTTATGCTAGCGCGTTCATGAAAACGGATAAAGATACTCGTGAGTATCATCAAGGCAAAAAGGGTCACAAAAAGGTCAATATGCACCTGCAAAAGAAGTGTATCAATGAGCACTGGTTCGATAAAATTCTCACTATCTCCCACCAAGGTAAGCGTGACACTCTGAATATCAGCACCGATGACATACGCATGCATTACCACATCGAAGCCTAGATAGAGAATGATAAAAAAAACCACCCCCGCCATCAAAGAAGTGATGAGTTTTGTGCCTGCTGGCTCTTTTGTCACTAAAAATTTCATCTACTCTTACTTTAAAGTGATTTCATAAATGGCTCTAGCGATTCTAGCGCCTTCAGTCACACAGCGCGCAGAAAGTGTCGAGCCGCTTACAGTGGGGATGTCTTTGCCTATAGCAAGTAACGCGGAGGACTCTTTGTTTTGGAGTTGCGTCATCCATGTTTTGCCTGGTATGTACTCTGGCGGTTCACCAAATGCCATGATTTCGGTGAACCGTAATGTACCATTTGGCTCAAACGCATACAGCACCGTTGCTTTTTTAGAACGCACTTCTCTCGCTACAAGTACCGCTACCCCTAACCTGCCTCTTTCATTCTTGATGTCGTAATAACGATAGATTTTCGTTTTCACAGCGGTCTTCGCTTTTGATTGCACCTGCGAAAACTGTTCTTGAGTGAGTATAAGCTGCTTAGGTTCAATGGTTTTGACACCTGCAAATGAGGTTTTAATAACCTCATCAACTGAAGTATTGGCTTGAGCCGTAATGCTTTGGGGAAGAAAAACCCCCAATAACATGACGAAAAAGAGTTGTTTCATTGTCTATCCGTGTATTAAAATATAAATCCAATCCCAAAAGAAAAAGTATTATACTCTTTATTGGCTATCTCTTTCATGGCATAGTCTGCTTTAAGAACCACTTGATCATCAGGGAAGAAGTTGAGACCAACGGTGGTAATTTCTGTCTGATATTTCTCTTCATTGAGTCCATCCACTGTATCTTCTACAGGGTTATAGTTTTCATATTGTGCAAAAATCGGCATCTTATACTCTATGCCCACCAAATCTGAAAGATCATAGGCAATATTTCCATAGTATCCGCTCGCACCCTCGGCCGCTTCAGGCGCTAAGTTCTCTGCACCATCAAGTTGAGTTTTCGTATAAAGCCCATAAGCAGAGAATGGTCCATTGTCATATCTTGCATGGACATCAAATATGCTCGTGTTGAGTCCCGATACATCATTGATTGGGTCATCTTTCAAGTTTGAGCCACCACCATAGTACGCAGAAGCACCAAGCATCAAACCATTGATGCCCGTATAGTCCAAACGACCCACAAATGCTGCGTCAAAAGAAGCCTCTTTACTAGCACCCAATCTTCCAGACCGAATCCATTTACCATCAGGATTAATCGTATGTTCATTGTTTACATTCAGCGCATTAATCACACCCACGCTATAGTCTATGCTTACAGCATCAAATCGTCCGTAAACCAAAGCACCGTTTTCATGCCATGTACTCGGAAGTAAGTATTCCTCAACTTCTGGTCTTTGTACTGTGTTAAAAAGTGTTGGTTCATGTCTAAGATTGATAAGCCCTAGAGGTACAAGCACATGTCCTAGTCTTAAATTTGCCTCTTTGCTTAGCAAGAAGTCAAGATACAAAAACTCAACAACTACCTCACCGCCATCTTCGGCATTTGCACCATGTTCAAACTCAATCTCAGAATTCAGTACAATCCAATCATTGAACTTATATCCAAAATAGGTAATAAATTTATAAACATCCGCAAAATCATCACCCTCTTCTGGATTGGCATAATACACCTCTCCGTATCCACCAATAGAAAGCGGATTTTTTGAAAAATAGACTTTAGATGCTGCAGGGCCTAGACCACTGTATGATTTTTCTGTGTCAACCAGTGTAAATCCACCTGTTTGTGTTGCCAAAACCTCTTCAGTGAGTGTACTGTTTTGGCTTTCGAGTGCTTTGACTCTCTCTTCTAGTGTTGCCGCCTGTGCACCTATGGCAAGAACTGCCACTATACTCAATACGCTTGTCATCTTTTTCATGTTCTTTCCTTGTTTTTATTTTTTAGCTTCTGATAGTTATTATCGAAATCGTAATTTAACATATTAAACTTAAACAAACTTAAAATGAAAATAAATATCAATATCTTGGGATTTGTGCTCATTTTTAATCTTTGTTTAAACTTTTGTCTGCTTTAATTGCACTTGATAACCATTATTAATATTAGGACAAAACATGAAAAAACCAATACTACTCGCAACGACACTCGCCAGCTTTCTTCTTCTAGGGTGTGGCTCAACCGATACACAAGGCTCTGGTTATAATCAGATTGCCTTAGGCGAACAACTCTTTCATGACACTACGCTTTCACAAAACAAAACCATGTCTTGTGCCACTTGTCATGTCATTGATGCCGCGATGATAGACCCTCGCGAAACCTCTAACACCTTAGGGGCATCTTTAGGTGATGACGGCTTCTCTATCGCCGACAGAAACGCACCAACCGCTGCCTACGCGGCTTTTTCACCAGCTTTTCATTTCAATAGCGAAGAAGGACTTTTCATAGGTGGTCAGTTTTTAGACGGCAAAGCCTCTACGCTCAGTGAACAAGCAAAAGGACCTTTTCTTAACCCAGTTGAGATGAATATGCCAGATAGTGCCTCCGTCATAGAACGGGTAAAAGAAAACAGTCATTATGTCGACGCACTTAAAAGTATCTACGGGGACGATGTCTTTGATGATACCGATAGAGCCTATGAAGCGGTGGCACAAACCATTGCCAAATTTGAAAAAAGTAGCACTTTTTCTCCTTTTGACTCCAAATATGACAGGGCACAAAAAGGACAAACCACACTGAGCGAATCTGAAAAAAGAGGTCTAACACTTTTCAACGGAAAAGCAACTTGTAATGCCTGCCATTTATCTGAAGGTGAAAATGCGCTCTTTACGGACTTTACTTACGATAACTTAGGTGTACCAGTCAATCATGCTTTGCGTGAAGCCAATGGTAAAGGAGCTGATTTTGTTGACAATGGACTTTATGGCAACCCTGCTGTAAAAGATGAGACGCTCAAAGGTGCTTTTAGGGTATCAACACTCAGGAACATAGGAGCAACTGCACCTTATATGCATAATGGTGTATTTAAAGATCTCAAAACAGTGATACACTTTTACAACACAAGAGATGTGGCAGGTGCTGTCAACCCAGAAACGGGTGAGGTGTGGGAAAAAGGCGAAGTAGATATTAACAAAAATACTGAAGAATTGGGAAATCTGCAGCTAAGTGAAGCAGAAGAGAATGACCTGCTCGCTTTTTTGCTCACTCTGACCGATGCACAGTATGAGCACCTTGCTCCATAAGAAGCTTTGCTTTGTAACCTATGTTACAGACAAAAATATTTTGCTCTGTCATAATACACCTACACTACAAAAAGGAGACGACAATGACATGCAATATGGGAAAAATAGACAGAATAATCAGAGGTGTACTGGGTGCGATTGCGCTGGCTATAGCAATCATAAACGGTAGCATCATCACGGGAGTAATAGGTGTAGTTCTTCTTGGCACTGCGATTATCAGTTGGTGTCCACCTTATGCGCTACTTGGTATCAACACAGGTTGCGATGCCAAAAAAGACTAACCAAACCTTGTCGTGTTATAGTCATTTCTATAGCACGGAATATCCATAAAACTTTACACTTCCCCCTATTACTACACAAGAAGCAAAATCGAACTTTTGAAGCACCAACTTAACGACGGACATTTTTAGGAAAAGTCAGTATAAAAGTGCTTCCTTTGCCTTTTTCTGACTCTAAATCTAGCTTTATTTTATACTGTTGACACACAGAAAGAACGATATTAAGCCCAATACCAAAGCCTCCGCGTTCCTCATTGGCTCTGTAGTACCGTCTAAAAATATCATCCTGAACACTCTTGTCTATACCAATGCCTGTATCTTGAACCTTGAGAGTACGATTGCGCAAAGTAATGATGATACTATCACCTATATCGGAGTATTTTATAGCATTTGAAAGTAGATTATCGATAAGTCTACTTGCTGATGTCTTGGACATGAAAACAGATGTCGCTTCAAGGTTCAAGGTGACTTCAAATCGCTTTGACTCTATCAACTCTCTCACATACTCAACGCGCTCATGGATGACAGATGCGAGATCTAGCTGCACAGGATGTTCTGTCTTTCCTTCTAGTCTATAGGTAAGCGAACTATACATCACTGAAAGTCTTTTTGCGGACGCTTCGAGTCGTTTGAGTTTTTTAGGCTCTATGCCTTTTAATGATTGTATTGTCATCAAGATGGCAGAGATGGGGGTATTGAGTTCATGGGTGGTATCTGAGATAAAACTATCTAAAGACTCTATTTGTTCGCGAACAGGTCTTAAAAACAATCGCCCTAAAAAATACCCCACTGCACCCATGAGTAAAAAAGATAAAATAAGATACCCGATGATGCGAATACGCAACTCTTGAGAAGAATGCATCAAATCATACTCTTTGAGCACAATATACCGTATCCCTAAATGTTCGTCCTTATCTTCTGCGACAGTAAAACAATGTTTTCCTTCGCAGTAAAATGTTTCATTAAAATTCTGAACACCTTGAAACTCGGCATAGACGGGTTGTCTTTGATGATCATAATATCCGACTTCAAAACGACAATGATTGAGAGTCTTTAAAAAAGTGAATAATTGCTCTTTCGTTAATGGTTGCTGTGTTTTATCTCTCATTGACTTGATGGCTATCTCAGAAGAGAGCATACGGGCACGATACATCATCTCAAACTTCATCGCCTCCTGTAAAGATGCATGGTTGTTTTTAAAAAAAAGATACCCGATAATGCCAAGTAGTATAAAGACGGATGCCAAATAAACCACTAAAAAACGAAACAGCGACTTACGCTCATAAGATGTTAAATCGATAACCTTCTCCTTTGATATTTTCAAAATATTCTTTGTCAAACATTTTTCTCAGATTTTTGATGTAGGTGCGTATGGTTGCATGTGCAGGGACATTATCGTCATCCCAGATATTTTCGATGATTTCATCTCGCGAAATAATCTTACCGGCATTACGGATAAAATACTCCAAAACCTGTGCTTCTTTTTGCCTCATTTCTACTACTCTGTCCCGCATAATAATCTGATGTGCCTTAGGGATAAACTTCATGCCGTCAAACTCTATCTCCTCTTGCAAGCGATGACGCTTGATGATATGTTTGATGCGCACAAGAAGCTCTTCAAGTTCAAACGGTTTTTTGAGATAATCATCTGCACCAAGCTCAAAGCCTTTTTTGAGATTTTGCATACCTGCGAGTGAAGTGATATAAACGGCAGGTGTTGTATTGCCTATCTCGCGTAGATAATGCAGTATCTCAAAACCATCTATGTTTGGCACATTGACATCCAAGAGAAACATATCGTACCCCTGTGCAGCTATGGCGTCAAGTGCCTTTTCTCCATCAAAAAAACTCTCAACCTCATACCCATTTTCCACTAGAAATTCTTCGATAATTTCTTGTAAAATAACATCATCTTCAAGCAAGAGTATTTTCATGTCGAACCTTTAGTGCAATATACATCTATCATAACATACACTTTGTGTAACATAAGTGTAAAAAAATATGGTATACTACGCCCATGAAAAAATTTATACCTTACTTTATTCTATTGTCGGTTTTATTATCAGGATGTACGCAGATAATCACTGCGCCTATTTCACTTGCAGGAAGCGCGGTTGGTGCAACTATTGATGTAGCAGGAAGTACTGCAAAGGCTGTTAGTTCAGACGATTAATATCGCTGTGCATTTTTAAATTCAGATATTTCACTCTCTATCATTTCATCTATCATACGCACATACAAATCGTTGATAAGATTAGGGGATAAATCGTGAGAAATTGCTTCAGCTCTCACATGGGCAATCACATCAGCAACCCTGTCATCTGCTTTAATTGCTTCAACACTGGTCTTAAAATGTGCTATTTGCTTAATATATGCATTGCGTTTTGCTATCAGTCCGACAATAGCACTGTCAACTTTATCAATCTCGTCTCTTGCTTCTTGAAGCGTACTACACTGTTTGATTTCCATAGCGAACCCTTTTGAAGATATCTAGCACATTATAACCTAAAAATACAGAGCAAAGCCCTGTATTAGGCTTACTCTACTTCAGCATCAATGACATCGTCATCGTCTGCTTTTTTTGCTTCAGGGTTTGCACCGCCTTGCTCTTTGGCGTACATCGCTTCAGCCAATTTGTGTGACTTTTCAGTCAATGCTTTCACTTTCTCTTCGATCTGCTCTTTGCTTGCAGAGTCATCTTTGAGTATTGTCTCTAAATCAGCAATAGCCGTTTCGATACCGGCTTTTTCTGTTGCGTCAAAGTTTTCACCCAAATCGAGCAATGATTTTTTCGTTTGGTGCACCAAAGCATCTGCTTGGTTTCTTATCTCAACGATTTCTTTTCTTTTGGCATCTTCTGCTTTGTGCGCTTCAGCATCTTGCACCATTTTTTCTATCTCTTCATCAGAAAGACCACTCGAACCGGTAATCTTGATCTCTTGAGATTTTCCTGTACCTTTATCTGAAGCAGATACTGTCAAGATACCGTTTGCATCGATATCAAAAGTAACCTCGATTTGCGGCACACCGCGTGGGGCAGCTGGGATGTCTCTAAGCTCAAACATACCCAAAGATTTGTTATCTTTAGAAAACTCTCTTTCACCTTGGAGTACATGGATGCTCACCGCTGGCTGATTATCTTCAGCTGTTGAGAATGTTTGTGACTTCTTCGCTGGAATGGTTGTTCCTTTTTCGATAACCTTAGTGGTCACCCCGCCCAATGTCTCAATACCCAAAGAAAGAGGCGTTACATCAAGCAACAAGACATCTTTGACATCCCCTGCAAGTACCCCACCCTGAATCGCTGCGCCCAGTGCAACAACCTCATCGGGGTTTACCGACTTGTTCAAGTCTTTGGCAAAGAATTTTTTCATCTCTTCTTGTACCAGTGGGATTCTTGTTGAACCACCGACCATAACGATTTCATTGATGTCAGACTTGCTTAGCCCTGCATCTTTAAGTACACCTTCAACTGTTTTGATGGTACTTGCTACCAAGTCACCGATGAGTGATTCAAATTTTGCTCTTGTGATTTTAGTCACTAAGTGTTTTGGCCCACTTGCATCTGCGGTGATAAACGGTAGGTTTATCTCTGTCTCTGTTGAAGATGAAAGCTCTTTTTTAGCTGTCTCTGCTGCATCTTTTACTCTTTGAAGCGCCATCACATCTTTTTTGATGTCGATGCCCGTGTCGGATTTAAATGCATCAGCGACAAAATCGATGATTTTATTATCAAAGTCATCACCGCCAAGGAACGCATCCCCACCAGTCGCCATCACTTCAACAACCCCATCACCTGTCTCAAGTGCCGTCACATCGAAAGTACCGCCACCTAAGTCATAGACCACTATCTGCTCTGCATTTTTCTTATCTAACCCATACGCAAGTGCAGCTGAAGTTGGCTCATTGATGATACGAAGTACATTAAGACCTGCGATTGTTCCTGCTTCTTTGGTTGCTTTTCTTTGTGCATCGTTAAAGTAAGCAGGTACAGTAACCACTGCATCTGTAATGGTTTCACCAAGGTACGCTTCAGCGTCTTCTTTCATCTTCATCAACACTTTAGCTGAAATCTCTTGTGGTGTATAGGTTTTACCTGCTACCTCAATCGCACACGCCCCTGCTCTATCAATGACATGGTACGGCAGCTTACCCTGTGCTTCTTTGGCTTTCTCTTCGCTCATCATCAGACCCATGATTCTCTTAATAGAGTAAATCGTTTTTTCAGGGTTGGTAATGGCTTGTCTTTTTGCAGACTCACCTACAAGCACTTCACCTTTATCTGTAAATGCCACAATCGAAGGTGTTGTATTTTTACCCTCTTTGTTTGCAATAATCTTTGCTTCACCATTTTCATACACTGCCATTGCAGAGTTTGTTGTTCCTAAGTCTATTCCTAATACTTTTGCCATTTTATTTCCTTTTAAATATTTTTTATTTTTAAATTGTTCTAGCTTGCGTTAGATTTGAATGTTGTTGCGAAGGCGCTTACACAAAGTAAGTCACCAAGCCAACTCACTCAAAGATGACGCTAGATAGGACTATTTACAGGTTGAAACCATTGCTGGTCTCAAGATGCGGTCTTTTATCATGTACCCTTTTTGCATCACCTGCACCACATGACCCACTTCATGCGCGTCGCTCTCAACTTGCATGATGGCTTGATGCACTTCAGGGTTAAACTCACCTGCACAGTCCACCTCTTTGATGTGGTTTTTTTCCAATATCTTTTTGAGTTGATCATAAGTAAGGTTCACACCCTCTTTCATCTTCTCTAGTACCTCAGAAGCATTCTCTTCTGTAACACTTTCTATAGAACTCAAGGCACTCTCAAAAGAGTCCATCACCGCCAAAATGTCTTTTGCAAAACTTTCATTTGCATAGGAGACTGCGTTCATTTTATCTTTTTCGAGTCTTTTTTTAGCGTTTTCAAAATCTGCATGCGCTCTGAGGTATTTGTCTTTATAGTCAGCCGCTTCTGCCAGTGCTATTTCTAAAGGGTCAGCCTCTATCTCTCTGCCGACCTCACCCTCTTCTTGCATATTGGCTACTTCTTCAGTCCTAGACTCTTCAAGGTTTTCATACTCTTGACCCATAAACAGACCTCCTTTTTAGGTTAAATACCGCATCTCATCTCTTGATGCTTGAAATAATTATACAACATTGAGCGAATGTTTGTCAAGTACTACTTGAGTGTATTTGACTAAAGTATTGTTTTATTGCACTTATTTACACTTTTTAGCTAAAATAAGCACCCATAAACACAAAGGATGAAATGTGCCAATCAATCAAAAAATAGACGAAATACTCACCTATCTTCAAACATGCAGTCCTGGTCAAGAGGAATTTTATCAGGCGACACACGAGGTGCTTCATTCTCTCATTCCTCTTCTCGAACAAGACAATCGATACTTAGAATACAATATCCTCGAAAGCATCGTCGTGCCAGAGCGAAGCATCAACTTTCGCGTCAACTGGGTGGATGATGCAGGCAAACGACGAACCAATGTCGGGTATCGTGTACAGTTTAGTTCAGCCATAGGCCCCTATAAAGGAGGACTGCGTTTTCATCCCAGTGTCAATTTGGGGATTATCAAATTTCTAGGATTTGAACAGATATTTAAAAACGCGCTTACTGGACTGCAAATCGGTGGGGCAAAGGGGGGAAGCAACTTTGACCCTAAAGGCAAAAGCGACAATGAAATCATGCGATTTTGCCAAGCCTTTATGTCTGAACTTTACAAACACATAGGTAAACAAAGAGATGTGCCAGCAGGCGACATCGGTGTGGGAGCCAGAGAGATAGGCTATCTTTTTGGACAATACAAAAAACTAACAGGGGAATTTGAGGGTGTACTCACAGGAAAAGGGCTTAACTGGGGAGGCTCAAAACTAAGGAAAGAGGCAACAGGGTATGGTTCGGTGTATTTTGCAGAAAATTTTTTGAAAGTCTACGACAAAGATTTAAATGGCAAACGCTGCACGGTATCTGGTTCGGGAAATGTCGCCATCTATACCATAGAAAAACTCTATGGCGTAGGGGCTATCCCCATCAGTTGCAGTGACAGCAAGGGAACGATTTATCATAAAAACGGCATCGAACTTGCTTCACTTAAAGCCGTCAAAGAGATTCAGCAGCAATCACTAGAAGCTTATGCGGTTTTACATCCAGATGCGGTCTATACTTCTGCATCACATTACCCAAAAGATGGACATGCTGTGTGGCACATTCCTTGTGATGTTGCCTTCCCTTCTGCTACACAAAATGAACTGACACTGATTGATGCACAAAAACTGGTAGAAAATGGTTGTATCCTAGTCAACGAAGGTGCCAACATGCCTACCACGCCTGAAGCTGTCGAGTATCTGCGCCTGCACAATGTGCTTTTTTCTCCAGGTAAAGCAGCCAACTCAGGTGGGGTTGCGACATCACAACTTGAGATGAGTCAAAATGCCAGTATGTCCAACTGGAGTGCGGAAGATGTTGATATTAAACTGCGTACCATTATGAAAACCGTGTTTAAAACTGCCTACGATACTTCAGTAGAATTTGGGTGTGAAGGTGATTTAGTCAAGGGTGCAAATATTGCGGGGTTTAGAAAAGTGGCAGATTCTATGATAGAACAAGGCTCGGTGTAGAAGAGAAAAAGATGGTGACAAAAGCCACCATCTTAAAAAGGTATTAGTTTCTAATCCCAAGATCTGTTTTGATGATGTTCCATCTTGCAAGATCTGTGTTTTTAAGGTATCGCATCAATCTTCTTCTTTGACCTACAAGTTTAAGTAGTCCAAGTCTTGAAGAGTGATCTTTTTTGTTTATCTTAAGGTGCTCTGTAAGATACAAAATTCTGTCTGTAAGAATGGCTACTTGTACTTCTGTTGAGCCCGTATCGTTCTCGCTTCTTGCATATTTAGCAATAATTGCCGCTTTTTTCGCCTGATCCAAAGCCATGATGACCTCCTGATTGGTATGTTATTTCCAAAATTCAATTTGGGAACGCAATCATAGCATATTAAACTTAGACATTTCCCTACCTACTTTAATAGGAATTAGAGTAAAATGCTCTTAATTAAGTCGGAAGGTTATCTCATGCTATTAACCCGTGTTAGCGAATACGCCCTACTTTCCTTGGACGCTATTCGCAAATCTGATGCGCCCATAGGTGCAGAACAGTTGGCGACCGAACTTTGTATCCCTAAAAGTTTTTTAGCAAAAATTCTACAAGGCTTGGCAAGACAAGGCATACTTGAGTCACGCAAAGGTGCACATGGTGGCTTCATCCTTGCACGAGGCATTGACCAGATTAGTGTGCGTGACATCATCATCGCGGCTGAAGGCAAAGCCCCTGCTGTATTTGACTGCACAAGTTACGCAGCCAGTTGCCCCAATGGCTCAATCGGCACTTGCGCCATCTCCCCTTTTTTGATGACCTTCCAATCCAAAATAGATGATTTTCTAAACGGACTCATGTTAAGCGATATACTCTAATCATGAAGCAACACATTTACCATCTTTCACATATAGACTTAGACGGCTACGCTTGCCAGTATCTCAGCCAGCGTTGCTTCGATACGATTGCCTGTTATAACGCCAACTACGGGCCAGAGGTCACCGCGCGTCTTGCTGAGATTATCAAAAAAATCGAGCAGGACAGATTTCTGCATGGTCATACCTTTGAGGCGTTGATACTCATAACCGACTTAAACCTAACCACCAAAGAAGCAGGCTGGATAGAAAAAGAAGTGATGCGTATCAGCGCAAAACTACAACTGCTTGACCATCATGCCTCAGGTAGCCAAGCCGCTGAACGATTTGCATGGTACAAGCTTGACACCGCGCGCTGTGCGACACGCATTACTTATGATTGGTTGCAACAGCATTATGCATTTGATGCAGAACAGTATTTTGCCAAAATCGTGCAAGCCATCAATGCCATCGACATCTGGGTCGATAGCGACCCGCTCTTTGAGTACGGCAAAGTCATGCTGGGAATGATTTCAGGCGCAAGAGAGATAAACCGTACCTTATTTCCAGAGCAAGACAGAGCACTCAAACTCTCTCTCATCGAAGCAGCCAGAGAGATACTCCCAAATGAGGATGCACCTATAGTCCTTGATGACAGCATCCATCAACTCAAAAAACGCTTTTTCCTACAAAAAGAAAATGACACAAAAGACAATCTTGTTGCACTCTATGTCACAGACTTGCTAACCACAGATAAACAGCGTCTCACCATCACATACAAAAACTACAAAGGTATCTTGGGCTACAACATCGGTAACACATCCATCATCGGAAATGCTTGCATGGTACATAACCCAGATTATGATTTTTATATGGATGTCAATTACAGAGGAAATTTTTCACTGCGAAGCAACAACAAGCTTGATGTCTCTAAAATGGCAGAACACATCGGAAACGGTGGCGGACATCCCAACGCAAGCGGCGGGAAAATAGAAAACTACAAAGACTCATTTGTCTATGCTGAAGTGCGTGCTTTTGTGCAAAATTACATTGACGAGAAGTGCCAATAAGCTTAAATACTCACCCGTGACTCTAGCGCACGGGAGAGAGAGACAATGTCTATGTTTTCAAGCTCTACACCTGTAGGGACACCTTGGGCTATCTTGGTAAAATGTATAGTAAGCCCTTTGAGTTTATCTTCGATGTAAAGAATCATCGTATCAGTAGCAATGCTGGGCGGAAAGGCAAATATGACCTCTTCCACACCACCTACAGCATAAAACAGATGCGCCTCATCCAGATCGCGCACTTCTGATACCACATAATAGACCCCTGAAAACTGCCTGCTCTCTTCGATGGTCAAAATATCTTTTGCACTCTGCACAATGCAAAGCTTTGTTGTGTCTCTATACGGGTCAGAGCAGATGCTGCAAAGCTCATCTTCACTCATATTGTGGCATTTGCTACATTTTTGGATGGTATTGACACCCGTCTCTAGTGCGTGTGCTAGTTTCATCGCAGCAAAACCATCTTCCATCACGGCATGATACGCCAAACGAATAGCCGTTTTTTTACCAATAGACGGCAAAGAGCTAAAGGCATCAACAAGGTTTTCAAATGCTTCTATCTTGTAGTTTTTCATTCTGCTCTTTGGTAATCCACCACTTTAGAATACTCTACGACTGATTTGATAAAATCAACAACTTTGAGATGTTCAGGATGCACCGCGTAAGCCTCAAGACCTATCTTACTTTCAAACACGGTGATAATACTCATATCCATCGCACGCTCTTCATGTGCAAAATTTAAGCCAACATCTATGCTTTTAAGTGTAGGGACTGCTCCTTGCAGGTTTTCAAGTATCTGCTTGGCGTGTATGATATTTGCCTGCTTATTTTCTTCTTTAAACTTAAATGTCACAATATGTACAACCATCAAAACTGCCTTGCTTCGTGTTTTTGTGATTATAACGAAAATATGGTAGAATGCGCCACTTATCCCCTAAAAATCATAAACAGACTATGGAGAATTACCGATGATAGAATTAGATTATTATGAAGTGCTTGAAGTCAGCAAAAGCGCTTCAGGTGCTGAACTTAAAAAAGCCTACAGAAAACTTGCCATGCAATACCACCCCGATAGAAACCCCGGTGATGGGGAAGCAGAAGAGAAGTTTAAAGTCGTCAACGAAGCTTATCAGGTACTTAGTGATGAAGAAAAACGATCCCTCTACGACCGCTACGGCAAAGCGGGACTAGAAGGTCAAGGTACGCGTGGTGGCTTTGGTGGCGGGAACATGGATGATGTGATGGATATGTTTAACTCGATGTTTGGTGGCGGATTTGGTGGATTTGGTCAAACACGCAAAGACCCCAAACAAAAGTACGCCCTTGATTTTGAGATAGAACTCAAACTAGAGTTCCATGAAGCGGTCTTTGGATGCAAAAAAGAGATAGACATGACCTACAAAACCGCCTGTGAAGACTGTGATGGAACGGGTGCAAAAGATGCTAAACTGGAGTCTTGCGCATACTGTGGAGGACAAGGGCAAATCCTTATGCGTCAAGGACCTATGCAGTTTGCACAAACCTGTCCAAAATGTAAAGGGCAAGGGCAAACCGTCAAAG
Source organism: Sulfurovum sp. (assembly GCA_020726105.1). GTDB lineage: Bacteria > Campylobacterota > Campylobacteria > Campylobacterales > Sulfurovaceae > Sulfurovum. Next base: position 17,642 of record DYTF01000028.1, read on the forward strand.
ACCCATGTCCAAGTTGTGAAGGCAAAGGGTATCATACCAAAAAAGACACTGTCATTATCACTGTACCTGCAGGTGTAGACTCTGGTCACCGCTTAAGAGCGCAAGGCTACGGCAATGAAGGAAGAGGTAATCAGCGTGGTGATTTATTTATCACCTTTGCAGTAAAAGAGGATGAAAACTTTGTGCGAAATGGCAATGACATTTACATCATCGTACCTGTCTTCTTCACCCAGTCTTTACTGGGAGAGAGCATCTCCATCCCAACACTCGAAGGAAAAATGGATCTAGCGCTCAACAAAGGCACAAAAGACAAAGAACAGTATATGTTCCCAGAGCAAGGTGTGGTCGATGTGCATACAGGACGCAAGGGTCGTCTTATCGCACAAGTCGAATTGGTACTTCCAAAAACAGCCAACGAAGAACAAAAAGAACTGCTGCTTAAATTGCAAGAGAGTTATGGCATCGAAAGCCACCCGCACAAAAGTACATTTGAAGAAGCATTTGAGAGAGTGAAAAATTGGTTTAAGAACTAAACGATAATTATTTTCCTTTAAGTTTAATCAGACTATACTTGTTTCAAGAAAGAAACTTTCTTAACTTTATTCAAAGGATTTATAATGGCACGAAGAGGCAAATCAATTATTAAAGGTATTGAAATCGATGAGATTATTACTGTACTCAACAAAGCATATGCCGATGAGTGGCTGGCATATTACCAATATTTTATAGAAGCCAAAGTGATTAAAGGCATCATGAAAGATGCTGCAATTGCAGAATTAACACTCCATGCAGCCGACGAACTTCGACATGCCAATTTGGTAGCCGATCGTATTATCCAATTGGGTGGCACACCGCTTCTTAACCCAAATGAGTGGTTTACCCATACCAATTGCGGTTATGAAGAACCCAAAAATTTTGATGTAGTCAGTATCCTCAAAGACTCCATCAAGGGAGAGCAGTGCGCGATTTCTATCTATTCACAAATTGCAGAAATGACACGAAACAAAGACATCGTTACTTATGACATCGTTTCACAGATTTTAGCGGACGAGGTAGAACACGAGGAAGATTTGCAAGCACTCCATGATGATATCACCGAATTTATCGAAGATATCAAAAAAAATATGCGCTAAGTCTACTGTACCTTTTGGTGCAGTATCACTTTTGTTGTAGAGGCATCCAGACTGCAATCATCCAGCTCTTTATGATAGGCTATCACATACACTTCATCACCACGCGCTAGATAATTCTTTTCACCAAATGCTGCATAGGCTGTTGCTCCCACGGAAATGAGTGCTTGTTTCGGATATCCCGTATCTTTAAGATGCTTCGCAATATTTTCCAAGGGACCAAAATCTTCCTGCATATTCATCTTTTCAATCAGCCACACTTTGAGTTTTGTATAGAAATAAGCGTATCCCAAAAGAGGTGCATCAACACCATAAGGATAGACAACACCTTCGCGTTTGACGAAAGAGACCAGATGATAGGCATCCATCACACCACCCTCTTCAAATTGGTCAATTGCTATCCAGTCTTTACTTATCCCTTTAGAGTTTTTACCCCAAGACTTTTTGTGTGATATTTTATCTGCACCTTCTTTGCGTATGGTGCAGTCATTAAAAACGGTGAACTTTTGTGCAATCAGGTCACTCACTTGCATATTTTCATCATACACAATCTCAAAAAGTACGGCTATTTCAGGTTCCATCTGTGCATTGGCTTCAAAATCTGGTAGAGTCAGTACATCACTGTCAATAGGATATAGACCTAAAAATGAATGGGAGTGAGGCAAATAAAACGGAAAGATGCCTTTGGGTGCATCGACTTCAGTGGTCACAACATCTTGAAAATCTTTGAGTTCGCCAGCCTGCTCCAAGTGATGTGCAAAATTGCCAGCAACCCCTAAACCTATCGCGTGAATGAACTCCATACTCTCTCCAATGTGACATAATTTAAACAGGGAAGTATATCTCAGAGATGGTTATAAGAGGTTAGATAATGTATAAGAAAGGTGCCAACTCTTGCGAATCGCAAGAGTTGGCGGGGAAATTAGTTACCGCTAACAGCGTCTTTCAATGTTTTTCCGATTTTGAATTTAGGTGCAGTGTGTGCAGCTT
>DYTF01000084.1 GCA_020726105.1 Sulfurovum sp.
GGTAAGCTAATATGCGTATCAATTAGTTTCAATACATCATATGTGTCGGTTCAAGGTTTATTTTAATTTGTGTAAAGTTTGATTTTTTTAAGTTTCAATACATCATATGTGTCGGTTCAAGCGGTACTCCCTACTATTACTACCTGTGGAATACGGAGTTTCAATACATCATATGTGTCGGTTCAAGTTTGTTGCTCCAAATAGTCTTCGAAGCCTTAGAAAGTTTCAATACATCATATGTGTCGGTTCAAGAAAGAAGGGAATGCAACTTGAATTAAATCTTCCGTTTCAATACATCATATGTGTCGGTTCAAGATTAAAGAAAAATTTTAACATTCTATTATATAATCAGTTTCAATACATCATATGTGTCGGTTCAAGTGGTGGGGCTATATTGGCTCATTGTACCCTTAGAGAGTTTCAATACATCATATGTGTCGGTTCAAGAACTTTGATTGCTGTTTTAGGGTTTATCGTAAAAGCGTTTCAATACATCATATGTGTCGGTTCAAGATAGTTACTTTAGGTGTAATAATCTCTTTTTTGCTGTTTCAATACATCATATGTGTCGGTTCAAGCACTTATAGTAGATACCACGCTTTTCACATCTGCCAGTTTCAATACATCATATGTGTCGGTTCAAGGCAACTAGCGAATTTGGAACTTATAATCTCATAGAAGTTTCAATACATCATATGTGTCGGTTCAAGTTAAGGGAATAATGAAAGATGGCTACATGGAGAGGTTTCAATACATCATATGTGTCGGTTCAAGCAATATCTTTTTTTACAAAAATAATAGTTTGATTTTGTTTCAATACATCATATGTGTCGGTTCAAGGCATATCTAAATCATTTCCTGTTGCCGTATGCAAAAGTTTCAATACATCATATGTGTCGGTTCAAGTTACTATCTGCACTTATAACATTCTTCTCAGTGTGTTTCAATACATCATATGTGTCGGTTCAAGTCTGTATTCATTTATGGAACTAAGAAAAATAGCATCGTTTCAATACATCATATGTGTCGGTTCAAGTAACGCTTACGCAAAAGATGAGCGGTTACTTCCTATGTTTCAATACATCATATGTGTCGGTTCAAGATAGCCATCTCTTGTAGGTGCTGGAGCAGATAAAAAGTTTCAATACATCATATGTGTCGGTTCAAGAAAGTGGTCAAGATACGACAATGGCATATCAAAACAGTTTCAATACATCATATGTGTCGGTTCAAGGTTCAGATTTTAGGTTATTTAGAGGCGAATAAACCAGTTTCAATACATCATATGTGTCGGTTCAAGATGACAACTACGAAAATATAGTTGCATCACAATGGAAGTTTCAATACATCATATGTGTCGGTTCAAGCAAGCTAAAGGTGATACCCTTACTAAAAGTAGGATGTTTCAATACATCATATGTGTCGGTTCAAGCATAAAAGACACACATTTGGCACATAAACGACACAGTTTCAATACATCATATGTGTCGGTTCAAGCTTTAAACAACATCATAGGTCATCATATCTACCTCAAGTTTCAATACATCATATGTGTCGGTTCAAGAAATCTTGATGATACTCTAATCCCAAGAGCAAAGCTGTTTCAATACATCATATGTGTCGGTTCAAGTTGTTAATCGTAAGCCCTTGCAACTCTTTGTCTCTTGTTTCAATACATCATATGTGTCGGTTCAAGCCCCGAAAAATCGTTTAGTTCTAGCCAAGAACCAAGTTTCAATACATCATATGTGTCGGTTCAAGTTTGCTTCTTGTTGCTCTTTGATTATTCTAGCATTGTTTCAATACATCATATGTGTCGGTTCAAGGCTACCTGTTTTGTATGGTATGATAGAACGGTTAACGTTTCAATACATCATATGTGTCGGTTCAAGGGATGAGACTTTGTGTAGGAGGAGATAGTTTTGAGTTTCAATACATCATATGTGTCGGTTCAAGCTAGTAAACGATACGATAGTAGATATCTTAAAGATGTTTCAATACATCATATGTGTCGGTTCAAGACTCATATATTACTAAATATTGTGAGGATAATTCTAGTTTCAATACATCATATGTGTCGGTTCAAGATGGCGGGTACACAATGTGCAGCAACAAGTAAGGGTTTCAATACATCATATGTGTCGGTTCAAGACACAAGAAGAGCTAGACAATTACTATCTTTAAAATGTTTCAATACATCATATGTGTCGGTTCAAGATTTAAAGAAAAATCAAACAAATTTGCAAAAAACCTGTTTCAATACATCATATGTGTCGGTTCAAGTTTGGATTTCTAAAAATAATTTATCTTCCATATTGCGTTTCAATACATCATATGTGTCGGTTCAAGACTCTACTGATTCTACCTCTAGGGGTAAATCTAATGTTTCAATACATCATATGTGTCGGTTCAAGTGTTTTAGTGTATTTAAATTTATACTATCTAAACGGGCGTTTCAATACATCATATGTGTCGGTTCAAGTAACTTATGTTATTCTCAAATAGATTATTCTAGTTTGTTTCAATACATCATATGTGTCGGTTCAAGAGAATCAAACTCTACATCTCTATCTGCATTAAGCTCGTTTCAATACATCATATGTGTCGGTTCAAGTATACTTTATCATTCATATTATATTCACTATTAAAGGTTTCAATACATCATATGTGTCGGTTCAAGTCCTCAAACACAAACACATACAGAGTCCAACTTCTGGTTTCAATACATCATATGTGTCGGTTCAAGATTTTCATTACTGCCTGACAGAGAGTTCAAATATAGTTTCAATACATCATATGTGTCGGTTCAAGCAAGTAAAGCATAATCGAAGCATATTCGAAGAGTATTGTTTCAATACATCATATGTGTCGGTTCAAGAAGGTAGTAACATCATTATACCACTTATTACAAGTAGTTTCAATACATCATATGTGTCGGTTCAAGATAGGGAAAAGACTTGACAACAAGATAACTCCTAAGTTTCAATACATCATATGTGTCGGTTCAAGCTGCATAATTAAAAATTTAAAAATAACTTTTACACGTTTCAATACATCATATGTGTCGGTTCAAGATATTTATTATGTTACAGACAAAAAGAATAATCGTTTGTTTCAATACATCATATGTGTCGGTTCAAGGCAGTTGCTGGACAAGGTAAAAGAAGAGTTAGGAAGTTTCAATACATCATATGTGTCGGTTCAAGCTCTTGTTTGTGGGGCGAATGTTTGCCCCTTAAAGTGTTTCAATACATCATATGTGTCGGTTCAAGATTTGATTTAATCCAATACCTCCAACACCTTTATTGTTTCAATACATCATATGTGTCGGTTCAAGGATTCTCTTTAAACATCTCTTTAGTTTCATTATGATGTTTCAATACATCATATGTGTCGGTTCAAGGGAGATTGCGAAGCAAGAAGACTAAGACAAAAGGGAAGTTTCAATACATCATATGTGTCGGTTCAAGTTTTGTAAGCCCTAAAGTTGCTGGAAAGATTGTAGAGTTTCAATACATCATATGTGTCGGTTCAAGTATCACTTTAGGCGACCCTGATGCAGGTAAAACTTGTTTCAATACATCATATGTGTCGGTTCAAGTCGATGTTGGGGTTAATTACCCTGATGCTATGTTTCGTTTCAATACATCATATGTGTCGGTTCAAGAGAGATTTTTCCAAGCGTAAAGCTCTCTTTGTCTCAGTTTCAATACATCATATGTGTCGGTTCAAGTAAAGTAATCGCTCTATTGTTAGCATATTTACCAAGTTTCAATACATCATATGTGTCGGTTCAAGGTAACTCCTATGAATTATACAACAACAACTCTATCGTTTCAATACATCATATGTGTCGGTTCAAGGTACATCATCGTACCATTGAGTTGCCGTCCTTTACTGGTTTCAATACATCATATGTGTCGGTTCAAGGGATTAAAGTGAATATCATACATTCTTCTAAAATGGTTTCAATACATCATATGTGTCGGTTCAAGGTATGTACTCAGATAGCCCTTATGTCACTTTTATGGAGTTTCAATACATCATATGTGTCGGTTCAAGAAATAAAAGGACACAAAAATGAAAAACATATTTTAGTTTCAATACATCATATGTGTCGGTTCAAGTAACCCATATTGGCTAGGGGATAATCTTATATTTGGTTTCAATACATCATATGTGTCGGTTCAAGTGGGTGCTTTCCTCTCTTACTCAAAAAGTAAGCCGTTTCAATACATCATATGTGTCGGTTCAAG
>DYTF01000029.1:0-15211 GCA_020726105.1 Sulfurovum sp.
AGCTTGGGGGATGTTGGCTTCGGTGAGCCTTACCTTGATGTGGTCAAAGAGCATCACATCTTTGCCCATAAGCGTTACAGCGACACCTTTTATCTCTCCCTTGAGGACCGCTTTGGCGCTCTCGCCTGCTTCAATAATCTCTGCTTCAAAGATGTCACCCAGATGCTCTGCTGCCCAGCGAGCAAACTTGCGGTCTCTAAAATCCCACTCGGCTTTGGTCGCTTCACGCTCGAGGTCTGAGACTCTTGCACACAGTGGTTCGATGTTTCGCAACAGATAACCCGCCTCTTCTTCCTCGGCGCGCAGTTGTGTTTTGATGAGACGGTGTAAGATGAGGTCGGAGTATCTTCGGATGGGTGAGGTGAAGTGGCTGTAGTGACTAAAGCCAAGCCCGAAGTGCCCTACATTGGTAGCAGCATACGAAGCTCTGCGTAAAGACTTGATAATCATGGCATCGACTTCAGAGGCGAGGTTAAGTTTGGCTGCTTCTTTTTGGATGGCGCGAATGAGCGAAGGGCTGTCTTCATACTCTTCGACATAGATGCCGATGGTGGCAAGTTCAGTGAGCAAAGCTTCCATTTTGGCTAGTTGTGGTGGTTCGTGGATACGAAAAATGCTGTCACCTTCTCCAGTAAAGCGTTTGGCTGCAGCTTGGTTGGCAAGTAGCATACACTCTTCTATGAGAGAATGTGAGGGCGTGCCTGTTTCTATCTGTGTGCTTAGAAGCAGATGGTTCGCATCGATACTGAGTTTGGTCTCTTCGGATCTGAAGTCAAAGCCATTTTTGAGCCGTTCATGATGTAGTCTAGCGGTGATTTTTTGTAGAGGAAGTAGCCACACAAGGATTTGGGCAACCATACCAGTGCTCTCTTTGCCGTTTGTGTCTATGATAGTATCGATGGTATCATAGTTGAAGCGATATTTGGAGTGAATGACGGCTTCAAAAAATGTCTCTTCAAGCGGTTTGAGGGTGTTTCTGTCCAAAACGATTTTGGCTACAAAGGCAAGCCTGTCCACATTGGGTTTAAGTGAACAGATATTTTCACTCAGTTCACGCGGTAACATCGGAAAAGATTTGTGTGGCAGGTAGGTCGTGAAGCCACGCTTTTTTGCCTCTTTGTCTATGGGGGTGAAAAAAGGCACATAGTGACTCACATCGGCGATGGCAACATAGAGTGTATAACTTGCCATATCAAAATAAATAGCATCATCAAAATCTTTTGCGGTCACAGGGTCGATGGTGCAAAAGTCCAGATGGCTGAGGTCAGTACGGGTAGGGTGCTCACTCTTTGTCACTTCAGACTCTACTTCCAACGCATCTTTGAGACACTCAGCAGGAAAAGCATCTTCACGCTCATACAAGGCAAGGGAGATTTTTTCATCTACTTTAGGGTCATCCAGCGTACCCATGACTTCGAGGACTTTGTCGTTGTCTATATCAACTTTAAGTACCGTACCGAGTTTAAATGCTTTGAGATCCATGCCTTCCATCACAGCGTTGGTGTATTCACCCGTGCGGATGTTTTTGGTAGAGAAATTGCCTTGTTCATCTCTGTGTGTGTAGGCGATGATGAAAAGATGGGCTTTGGTGATGACGCGTATGATTTTCCCGCTGGCGCGTCCGCGTTTGGCGATGATGCGTTTGGCAACCACCGTATCTCCTTGTCTTGCATCTGCTAAATGGTCAGGTTCAACGAGCAAATCTTTTTGCTCTTTTTGCTCCGCCTCGATGTAGCCTTTACCGTCTTTGCCGAGGTAAAGTGTCCCTACACGATACAAACTTCCAAGCCTCCAAAGCCCGTTTACTTCTTCGAGTGCCCCTTGTTGTTGCAGTGCTTGAAAATGGTTACTATCTTCTTGTTCGATGTCGCTGGTCAGACACCAGTTGAGGAGCTGTATGGCAAATGGGGACATGGTATTTCACTTTTGAGAGGTATTTTTGATTGCTGATTATACTCTCTTAGGGCTTTAGCTCTTTGTATGGAGACGAAGAAGAAGTGCGATTTTTTCCTTACTCTCTTCCGAAAGAAAGGAAAAATCTTGGATAAAAAGTGTTAAAATGTATAAGTAATCCCAAGCATAACTACTGGGTATACTTTGAGTTTATTAAGATCATCATTCAGTGTATTTTCTTCGTTTTGAACGCTGGTTTGAATCTCTGCTGCTAGCACATCGGTAACAATACCTCGTGTTGCAACTAAATCAACTGTTGGGTTGCCAACGAGTGCCCCAACATCAAGTGAAAAACCAAAGCCCTCTGAATGTGTATTGTCTCCCCACCCAAAACCAAAATAAGGTGCAAATTTTTCAAAATCAACTTTAGCATTGAGAGAGCCGACCTCTGAGAGTGCGTAGTCAACACCGTCAATGGTGTATACCCCTCCAGCAGATCTTCCTTGTGCATTTATTTCACTTGCATTGTAGTACACTCCTGCACTAAGCCTAAATCCAAGACTTTCAACAGGATAATAATCTCCCAATAGACCAATACTTGAAAGTTCAAATTGGGTATCGTAATCAACCTGTTCTTGTGTGCCAGAATAGTCAAGCAATGCGCCATTGGCATTCACTCTTAGTGAAAATTCTTGATTGATTGGTTTAGATATGTCGATTCCAACACCCAGCGAACCTACTTTGAGTCCAAGCGTATAAATATCTTCACTTAACCATTCTTGCATTGATTGTGGTGTTTCTAGTGTTCCCTCAGCCAAATCACCCTCAGCAAACAAGAGACCACTCGCTACCATAGACATGAGAATCCCAGACAATACTTTTTTGTGCATAAAAAATCCTTTTAAAATAAATTCAATGATATGTTGCCGAATTAATATTACATTTGTGTTACAAGAAAAATATTTAGTACTTTAATGCCTCAAGCCTTTCTATTCTCTGCTCTGTGCTTGGGTGAGTAGAGAATAGTTGCTGCAAGGAAAGATTTTGCCCAGAAAACGGGTTGATGATGAACATATGGGCTGTTTGCGGGTCTGCATCATGCATCACTGTACCTCTTGCGTAACTGTCCAGTTTACTCAGCGCACTTTGCAGCCACTCAGGATGTCCTGTCATGCGCGCTGAACCTTCATCTGCCATAAACTCACGCTTACGGCTTACGGTCATCTGTATCACCGTCGCAGCCATTGGCATGATAATCATCAGGGCAATCATCACAACAGGGTTGGGACGGTCTTTGTCGCCTCCAAAAAACATACCAAAATTGGCGAGCATCGCAATGGCACCTGCGATGGTTGCCGTCACTGTACCGATGAGCATATCATAGTGCTTGATGTGGCTTAACTCATGCGCGATGACCGCCTCCACTTCCTCTTCGCTCATCAGATCCAGCAAGCCTTCGGTGACTGCAACAGCGGCATGCTCATAGTCACGCCCTGTCGCAAAGGCATTGGGCTGCGCTTCAGGGATGATGTAAAGTGCCGGCATCGGCAAATCGGCACGCTGCGTAAGTCTCTCTACTATCTCATACAGTCCTGTAGCATGGTCACGGTCTACAGGCAAGGCATGGTAGTGTTTGAGTACCTGTGTATCGCTATAATAATACGCATAAAAGTTCATCCCAGCCGCCACCAAAAAAGCAATCAGCATACCACTCTGCCCACCTATCATCCCGCCAAACCAGATAAAGATAAGGGTCAACCCTATCATCAGTGTATAGGTTTTAAATTGTTCCATGAAATATGTCCTTTTTGGTTTAGTGTAGTAACCTAATACAAATAGAAGGTAAATATATGCAACTCCTACTTCTTAAACACATTCCCCAACATCCCTTTGATAGCACCTTGCAAGTCAGCAGGGTAGATGACAAACTTGGAGTTGTCGCTTTTGCTGATTTGTTCGAGTGAGGTGATGTAGCGGTCACCGAGCAAGAACATGGCAGGGAGTTCTTGGTCTTTGATGTTTTCGCTTATCATGCGGATGGCTTCAGCGGAGGCGTTGGCAAGCGCGATTTGGGCTTGTGCTTCTCTTTTGGCAGCTTCAAGTTTACCGTCTGCTTCCAAGATGGCAGCGTTTTTGTTTCCCTCAGCTGTGGTTTCGATGGCTCTTCTTTCTCTCTCGGCTGCGGCTTGTCTTTCCATGGAGGCTTGCATCGATTTGCTGGGTGCGATGTCTTGTATCTCGACAGACTTCACGGTCACGCCCCAGTCTGCTACATCATCGACTATCTCGCTTTTGAGTTTGGTTTTGATCTGGTCGCGGTTAGAAAGCGCTTCATCCAGTGTCAGTTCCCCCAAAATGGAACGCAAGGTTGTCATGACCAGCTGCTGGATCGCTAGTCTAAAATCCTCGATGCCATAGAGTGCATCTTTGGGGCTAGTGACGCGTATAAAAGTGATAGCGTTGGTTAAAATAACCGCATTGTCTCGTGTGATGACCTCTTGCTGAGGTATTTCTAAGATGATGTCTCTGGTGGTGATGCGCTGACGAACAGACTCGATGTAAGGCACGATGATGTTAAGCCCAGGAGTAAGTGTGCGTGAAAATTTTCCCAAACGCTCCACGACCCACTCTTCACCCTGAGGTACGATATTGATACCTTTGTAAAGTGTGACAAGTAGGGCTACAAATAAAATAATGACGATAGAAAATGCTTCCATGAGAGTTCCTTTTATGCTGTGGTGTGTAGCGGTTCAACTTCTATGAGCTGACCGTTTATCTGTACGATTTGAACACGGGTGTTCGCCTCTAAAGCTATTTTTGAAGTAGCATGCCATGTGGTGTCACCAAGAACGGGTGTATCAAAGGTGACTTTGCCTCTGCTGTGTGGCTCTATGGCTTGCGTGATTGTGCCAAGTGTGTCAAGTCTGTAGCTGGATTGACCGCTTTGGGTGAGCGGTTTTTGTCTAAACCACTTAAACCAGCCTGTGATGATGAGGATAGAAAGTATCATCCAAGCTAAGAGTTCCTGCGTCAAAGAGCTTGCGAACAAAAGATCAATGACCCCCACAGTAATACCTGCAACACCCAAAGCAAGGATGAAAAAAGTAGCAAGCGTCATATCTAAGATGAGTAAAATGATGCCAAAAATAATCCAATGCCACCACAAAACACTGTCGTTTAGAAATTCAATCAAAGTTGCTCCTTTAAGGGTTGGAAATTTATTATACCATAAGTGTTTTGTTTGAGGTTCGATTTAAACACATAAGTTTTATTTGGATATAATCGCCAAAATTTTCATACATGAAGGATAATACATGTCAAGTTTAAATGTATATTACGACAAAGATTGTGATATTAGTATCATCAAATCAAAAACAGTAGCGATGATTGGATTTGGTTCACAAGGGCACGCGCACGCAGAAAACCTTAGAGATTCGGGCGTGACTGTTGTTGTGGGTTTGAGAGAAGATGGTTCGTCTTGGAATAAAGCAGTAGCCAAAGGTTTTGAGGTACTTACGGTTGCAGCAGCGACTGCAAAAGCAGATGTGGTAATGATCCTTCTTCCAGATGAAAATCAAGCTGAGATTTACAAATATGAGATTGAACCAAACTTGAAAAGTGGTGCAACGATTGCCTTTGGACACGGTTTCAACATCCACTACGGACGCATCCACCCAAGAGCTGACATCAATGTAACGATGATTGCACCAAAAGCGCCAGGGCACACAGTGAGAAGTGAGTTTGTAAGAGGTGGTGGTATTCCTGACCTTATCGCTATTGGGCAAAACCCAAGTGGTACAACAAGAGAGCTAGCACTTTCTTATGCATCGGCTATCGGTGGTGGTAGAACAGCGATTATCGAAACAACATTTAAAGATGAAACCGAGACGGATCTTTTTGGTGAGCAAGCGGTACTTTGTGGTGGGGCTACTGCCTTGGTTCAAGCAGGGTTTGAGACACTCACTGAAGCGGGATATGCGCCAGAGCTTGCATACTTTGAGTGTTTGCATGAGCTTAAACTCATCGTTGACTTGATGTTTGAAGGTGGTATCGCAGATATGAGATACTCCATCTCTAACACGGCTGAGTATGGTGACTATGTTTCGGGTAAACGCGTGATTAATGCTGAGTCTAAAGCGGCGATGAAAGAGATTTTAAGAGAGATTCAAGATGGTAGATTTGCTAAAGACTTCATCCTTGAAGGTCAATCTGGGTACCCAAGAATGAACGCTGAGCGTACCAACGCAAGAGCATCACTCATCGAGCAAACAGGCGTTAAACTCAGAACAATGATGCCTTGGATATCAAAAAACAAAATCGTTAATCAAGACGAAAATTAATCCTTCTCTACACCGATTTCCATATCTAAAGATGGAAGTAGGTGTATCTCATTCCACTCTTTATCATATCAATGAACAGCAATTTATGACAATTTGAAATATTTTTCCAAAGATGCATTTGTGTATGCTATGCTTAACAAAAAGGCATCGGATGAGCCAGCAACTTTCACAATATCTTCCCATTTTGGAGAAGATGAAAAAATATCCTTCCTCACTCTTCTATAAGGGTAATCTGACTTTGTTAGACAGACCCAAAGTATCTATAGTTGGAACTAGAAAACCTTCAGGGTATACACGCCAAGTTACACACATGCTAGCGAAAGCTTTAGTTAAACGAGGGGTGTGCATAGTCAGTGGTGCAGCGATGGGGGTAGATGCCATCGCGCATACGGGCGCAGGAGAAGACAATACCATAGCAGTAGTCGCCAATGGTGTAGATATTCGTTATCCTGCTATCAACAAAAATATGATTGAAGCAATAGAAAAGCAGGGCTTGGTACTCAGTCAGTTTGAAGAGGGTTTCAGGGCTACAGGATGGAGTTTTGTGGTTCGAAATGAGTTAGTGGTGGCACTGGGTGAGATGCTCATCATCACTGAAGCCCAGCTTGACAGTGGTTCGATGCGTTCAGCGGAGTATGCTTTGGCTATGGGCAAAAAGATATATGTTCTGCCTCATAGACTTGGTGAGAGTTCTGGTACGAATGCCTTGCTTCGAGACTGTCAGGCAACCCCTATCTACGACATCGAAACATTTGCCTCACAGTTTGGGCAGGCTGCAGATGAGAGTGTAGAAAAAGATGATTTTTTCTACTTTTGTCAGGGTGCACCTACTTTTGATGAAGCTTTGGCTCAGTTTGGAGACAGAGTCTATGAGGCAGAGCTTGGCGGTGTCGTCACGATACAAAACGGTATCGTGAGACTTGCCTAAAGGGCTTATTTGGAAGTATTTGTTTCTATAGAAGCAGCTGTTTGTGCTGGTTGTTCATCTGCTTTAGAGAGTTGAGAAATGAGTTCTTCTAGTGAAGCTTCAGGTAACATCCCTGCTTGAACAAACTGGACATTTCCTTTGGTGTCAAGTGCCACAAGGAAAGGAATACTGCCACTCCATTGCGCTCTTTGGGAGATATAGTCCACAAGGTCTCCCGCTTTCTCTTCCGCTATCGTGATATAATTGATACCCTTTTCTTTTGCAAAGGTGATTAGTTCGTCATTACTTAGACCTTGCACCTCAATACTTACAATGGCAAGTTTGTCTTTATATTTATTTTGAAGTGTTATAAGATGTGGAATCGACGCCAAACAAGGGGGGCATTTGTGTCCAAAAAACTCCAAAAAGACGATTTTCCCTTCAAGCCCTTTAATATTCAGACCTTGTTCAGTACCTGTGATGTTATGCACAAGACCTGCAGTGTCAGTTGCGCTTATTTGCAATGTGGAGGCCTTATTTTCTTCTGCCTGCGACACTGAAGCAAAGAAAATAGAAAGCGTGAGTAGAATCATTATTTTTTTCATAAAAAACCTTTGTATTAAATTTGGCACATTATACACTATCAAAAGTGCAGGAAGTGTGTAATTTGGCATAAAGAGGAGATTTTTTTACAAGAGCATCATAAATTCAAAAAAGGAGGAGGAAATGATGTGAAATAAACCTAACAGCTAACAAGGAAGACAAGTTTATTTATTGATGCTCTTGTAAAAAAAGTATAGTATTTAAAAGTAAACCGTAAGCAAATAAAGATGAGTTTGACTATAATGTTAGATAGCAAAATGATGCCACAAGAAGGATAAAAAATGATAAGACTTTTTATATCAATACTAAGCGTATGTGTACTTCTATCGGCAGAAGAAGCTTCGCTTGAGAGGAAAATTGGTCAAATGCTTATGGTGGGGTTTTATGGCACACATGCGCCCCAAAAAAGCCAAATTTGTCAAGATATAGCACGCTATAACTTAGGTGGTGTTATTTTGTTTGACTACAATCCTGTAGATAAAACAAAGCCTAAAAATATTGCCTCCAAAGAACAGCTTAGACGCCTAACCCAAGAGTTGCAGGCATGTAGTTCTGATGGCAAATTGTTGATTGCTGTAGATCAGGAAGGGGGAAGGGTGCAACGCCTTAAGCGCACTTATGGTTTTTTTGGCATGTTTCCTCAGGCTTCAGAAGTTGCCAAGATGGATAAAGATGGGGTGCGACAAATGTATGTTCGGATGAGTGAAGAGTTACAAGATGTAGGCATTAACTATGATCTCGCTCCCGTGGTTGATCTTGATATTAATGCAAAAAACCAAGTCATTCATGGGCTGGGTCGCTCTTACGGCAAAGACCCTAAGGTGGTAGCTGAGTATGCACAGATTTTTATTAAAGCGATGCATCAAAATGGTGTGCTTACTTCCATCAAACACTTTCCTGGACATGGCTCTTCAGTAGGTGATACGCACAAAGGCTTTGTGGATGTTACAAAACTCTATCAACAAAGTGAAATGCAAGTGTATGGACTGTTAAAAAATGAAGCAGATACGGTGATGGTGGCACATGTGTTTAACCGTCATTTTGATGCAGCATATCCAGCCAGCCTTTCTCAAAAAACCATTTCTGGCGTATTGCGTCAAAGACTTGGTTATGAGGGAGTGGTCATTACTGATGATTTGCAAATGGGGGCAATCTCTCACAAATATGGGTTTCATAACGCACTTAAACTTGCAATAAACGCGGGAGATGATATTTTACTTGTGGGCAATCAGTTAGATCCTAGACAGATACAACCCATTAAAACATTGGTAGATACAATCGTTTCACTTGTTCAATCGGGTGAAGTAGAGATGAATCGTATCGATGAGGCAAATCGGCGTATAGAAAAACTAAAACAAAAACTATAAAGAGGTATGTAGATAGCGTTCCAAGATTATTTTTGCGGCGATAGAATCAAGTCTTCCGTCTTTGGTGTGCCTAAACTGACCTAGGGTTAACTCTTTGGCTTCGAGACTTGAGCTTTGTTCATCTTGATACACAACTGCGATATGGAGTTCAAGTAGGGAAACAAAGTGTTCGATGCGTCTTTGCATTTCGTCACTATTTTGGGCATCTTTTGGCAGTCCAACAATGAGCCTCTGGATTTCCCATTCCTCAAGAAAGCACTTTACCTCTCTTGCTGCTTGGTTGCGATTTTTACGCAAGATAGCATTTTGGGGTATTACAATCTTTCCATCAAGACAAATCGCTACACCGATACGCTTCAGTCCTACATCTATACTTGCTATTTTCATGGCTAACATTATACCTAAATGGATATTTCTTTGCGAAATAAATATAGTATAATTTTTTTATATTTTATTTCGCCAATTAAAACGCTCAACAAATCAATACAAAAATATCTGACTGCTTCTTAGGCATATTGAAATCCATTTGAATGATACTTTTTAGCGGATTTCTGCAATAAATGCACCTTGCTGAATGTTTTCTTGCACAGAAGGCAGCACTTGCAGTGCCTGCTCTTTCTTCGTGTAAGGTCCTATGAGTAGCTTAGAGATTTGCGCTCCATTTAAAGGAAACTGTATGAGTTTATAGCGATAGCCCAAGCCTGTTATCTTATTAAGTAGTGCTTGTTTTGGCTCGCCCGAAAATGAACCTACCTGTACAAAGTAGTCTCCTTGTTGGCTTACGGCAGGACGCCTTGTTGCAATAGGTGCTACAGGAGATAGGGCTTTAGGCGTGGCTTGTGGTGTTTTCCACGGCTTGATGCTTTTATGCTCTCTTCCGGCTTTATGAGGCAAGAATCTTCTGCAGATGCGTAACCTTTGTTTGTAGTATGCTGTTGTATTAAGATTTGAATAGATAACTTCATAGTCTTTGGTGCTGGCATGCGTAAACCAGCCATTGCCCATATAAACACCCACATGCGTAATCTTCCCTCTGGGTCTTTTGTCGGTGTCAAAAAAGATGAGATCACCATAAGTCAGTTCAGCTACACTGATGGCTTGCCCACATCGTGCTTGTTCTCTTGCCACGCGGGGTATCTCTATGCCCATTGAGCCGTAAAGATAGTAGGTGTAGCCAGAACAGTCAAAGTTATTTGGTCCTTCTTCTGCCCAGACATAGGGGCTTCCTTGAAGTTTTTTTATCATTTTATGTAGGTTTGTTTTGTTTGGTGCATATCTAACTTTTGGTTTTACGACGGCGTAATTGGGTTTTCTGGGGTGGTGGTAGGGTTTTTGTCCACAACCGCTGAGTATCAGCAAGAGTGGTAAAAAGATGGTTGCATAGTTCAGATACCGCATATTTTCTCTCTAAGATATACTTTTGTGTATCATACTCTTTTTCATCTCAAATATCTAGTGGGGCACGGCTTTTTTTGGCAGGTGCATGCCTGTTTTCCATGGTGTTGTGTAAGCCAAACTGCTTATATCCATCTTTTTGATTGGTGTATTGCAGTACATATATTTGGTGCGTTCATCTCTGCTCATATAGCGTCTACAGACTTTGATGCGTCGTGCATAGAGAGGTTCTTTTTCAAAATGGCTGGTAGTCACCTTTCGATCCTTGCTGTTGGCATGAGCAAACCATCCTCCACCCAAGTAGATACCTACATGGGTGATACGCGTACTTTTTTTATTGGGTGAGCCAAAAAAAATCAAATCCCCATAATAGAGTTGTTTGAAAGGAATTTTTTTCCCCATCTTGGCTTGTTCTCGTGCGACGCGTGGGATGTCCATGCCCATTGAACCGTAAAGATTGTATGTCAATCCTGAGCAATCAAAAGCATCAGGCCCTTCTTCTGCCCACACATACGGTTTGCCAAAATGAGAAGAAAGAAGTTTTTGGATGTTGTGGTGTTTGGGTTTACACACTTTCTTCGGTTTGATGATGTCATAATTGGGATAATGATAAGGCTTAGGCATAGGCTTAGGTTTTTTATCCGAGCAAGCATTTAAAAGCATGAGCATGCTAAATAAAATGATGAGAGATAAGCTATTTTTCATCCTTGCCCTTTAGAGTATCAGCATCGCATCGCCATAAGAGAAAAACCGATACTGTTTTTCGATGGCTTCTTGATAGAGTTCTAAGGTTTTTTCTCTTCCTATAAAAGCACTAACAAGCATGATGAGTGTGCTTTTGGGTAGATGAAAGTTCGTGAGTAGGTGGTTGACTCTTTGAGGAGGATTGGCAGGATGTAAAAAAAGGTCACACTCACCTTGAGTCTTCTTGGTTCGCACAAAATACTCAATCGTTCTTGTGACCGTTGTTCCAATCGCCAAAATGGGTCTGGTGCTCTCTAAAATACTTGCAGAGGTTTGGGGGATGTCAAAATACTCAGCGTGCATCGGATGTGCTAAAATATCTTCTGATTCAACAGGCTTAAATGTACCAGCGCCCACATGAAGCGTAAGCGTGTGGGTAGGGTGTGCATTTTTAAGTCGCTCAAAAAGTTCAGGTGTAAAGTGTAGTGATGCTGTAGGGGCAGCCACTGCGCCTGCGTTTTTGGCAAAGAGGGTTTGGTAGTCTGTTTCATCTTCTTTATTGTCTTCTCTTTGTATGTATGGCGGCAGAGGGATGTGCCCTATCTCCTCCAAGATAAGCACCAATTCTTCAAAACGAAGCACTTTTTCCTCTTGAGTGAAGATAACAATGCGCGTACCGTCATCGTTACATTCTTTGATAGTGGCTTTGAGATTGGCTTCAAAACGAAGTACTGTGCCAACTTTTACCTTGCCCTTAATGAGCACTAGAAAATGCTCTGCATCAAGTGGCTTGTTAAAAAGAAGTTCTACTTTGCCACCCCCTTGGTCTTCCTGCTTGTTTCCAAAAATACGCGCTTTGATGACGCGGGTATCATTGAGAAAAATGGCACATTCAGGGGGGATGAAGTCCAAAAGATGTTTAAAAAGACTGTGGGTTACGGTATCGGTTTTTCTGTCATACACCAAAAGTTTTGCATGGTCTCTTGGCTGAACGGGGGCAGAGGCTATATGCGTCGCGGGAAGCGCATAATCGTAATTTTTTGTTTGCAAATCCATGAACTAGTTGTCTTCATCGCTTTCATCTTCTGGCGCATCTTCATCTTCTTTATGAGGATTGACCATACGCACTATTAGAATAGACAATCCGTATAAAACTACAAGAGGAATCGCCATAAGAAGTTGTGTAAGCACATCTGGAGGTGTCAGTATGGCAGCAAGCACAAAGATAATCACTACAGCGTACTTGAAAAAATCTTTCAGTGTTTTGTCTGTAACGAGTCCTAAGAGTGCCAAAAAATAAGCCAACACTGGAAGCTCAAACGCAATACCAAAGCCCATCATCATCTTGGTAAAAAATCCAACATAGTCTTCGATGTTGATAAGAGGAGTATAGAGAAAAGAGCCAAAAGCGATGAGAAACTGAAATCCAAAAGGTGTCACGACATAGTAAGAGAACATCACGCCCACAACAAACATCACCGTTCCACCAACGACAAAAGGAATAATCATTTTTTTCTCATTGCTATAAAGGCCAGGTGCTACAAATGACCAAAGCTGATACAGTATAAACGGCAATGCACCCAAGAGAGCAGTAAAAAAAGAAACTTTTAAAGCGACAAAAAATGCCCCTCCTACTTGATGTGTGGTGACCATGCCATCGGCAGCTTTTTTTGAGATATGTGAGACAGCTGCGAGAGCTTCATTGAGTGGTGCGGTAATCCATGTGAGTATGACATCATGGAAAGAAAAGGCAATCAAAAATGCAACAAAAACTGAAAGTATCGAATACCCCAATCTTTTTCGCAACTCCGTAAGATGAGGTTTGAGTTCGCTGAACATTATGCTTGCCCTTTAGATGAGGTTGCTTTATCGGTTTTTTTAAATGTTATCAGTTCGTTTTTTCGTTCAACTTGGGTGCTGGTTAAGCCAGGTGACTCAGTTGAGATATCGGTTTCATATGTTGTATTTGCAAAGGAATCAAAATCTATATTTTTAAAGTTCTTCAGTTCATTTGTTGCATCATCAAGTTGTTTTTTATACCCCAATGCCTCTTCTTTAAGCTCTGCTATCTTCATCTCTTCTTCAAGAGAATTTTTTGCATCACCAATGGTTTTTTTGATGCTTTTAATAAACTTCGCCATGTCAACAAGTGCGCCAGGAAGCTTGTCTGGGCCTAAAAAAAGTATGGCAATGATAGCAATAAGAAGTAATTCGGAAAAACCAATATCAAGCATAAGAAGCCTTTGCGTAGAATTTGTTGTATTTTATCAAACTATTCTAAAATGTAGAGTGCGAGTGCATCACTGAGAAAGAAATTGGGGTTGTGGTAGTGTGTTGCATCGGAGTGTAGTTTGCGTTCTTGACATAAAAAATCTGCTCTTTTCTGCATGGATGCAGACAGTAGAGTCTTGGCAATACCTGTAGTGCTTCGTAGCCCTAAAAATATTCTCTCTGTCATGAGTTCCTCAGGGCTTAAGCACTCTTGGGTCACATAAAGAGGCTCTGCCACATAGGCTTCGATATCGGTATGGGGGTAAAAGCGTTTGTTCTTAAGAAATCCCACCGCACCCGCACCCGCACCGATATAGTCTTTGAGTTGCCAGTAGCCTTGGTTGTGCCTGCTTTGATAAGTGCCAAAATTGGAGATTTCATAAGACTTAAACCCTCTTTTTTCTATCTCGCTTGCCACATAAAAAGCAAGATTTTCATCTTCTTGCCTTGCTTGGGGAGTGTGTGAAAACTTTGTGCCCGCCTCTATGGTGAGCTCGTAAGCCGAAATATGGTCTATGGGTAGCGCAAAGGCTTGGGTGATGTCGCTTAAAAGCAGTGCCTTAGTATCACCTTGATAGTTGTAAATCAAGTCCAAAGAGAGGTGTTCAAAGCCCAGAGCTTTCGCAGTAAGGATGGCTTCTTTGGCTTGTTCGGGATTGTGCGCGCGGTTAAGTGCTTTGAGTTTTTGGGCATCAAAGCTTTGCACACCAAAACTCACACGGTTCACGCCAAAACTTCTCATGCCCTCTAGCCATGGCTTACTTGCAGAGTTGGGGTTTGCTTCTGTAGTTATCTCCGCATCGTCTGCCAAGTAGGGTTTGAGCAGTGCAAAAATTGGCGCATAAAGTTCAGGCGATACAGTTGATGGAGTACCACCTCCGATGAAAAGTGTTTCGATGCTTTTTGGGCTTGCCTCAAATCGTTCGAGCTCATAAGTAAGCTGCGTGAGTAAAGCCTCCATGTAGCGTTTTTGGGTGTCAAATTTGTCCACATAAGTGTTAAAGCTACAGTAGTGACATTTGGAGTCGCAGTAAGGGATGTGGATGTAGGCTAACAAATAGTTTTCTCGCTTTTTGGTATGATTTCAAATGATTATAACCACATTTTTGGTAGAATCATACTAGAAAAATTGAGATAGTTTGACTGAAATGAGTAAAAGTATGCAAGTAAAAAAGACCTATAGGCCAAATGTTGCAGCTGTAATACTCTCTTCTAAATATCCTGATAAATGTGAGTTTTTTGTAGCACACAGGAATGATATTAAGAATGCGTGGCAATTTCCGCAAGGAGGCATTGACGAAGGCGAAACACCTAGAGATGCCTTGAGCCGAGAATTGCTTGAAGAGATAGGTTGTGACTGCGTTGAAGTATTAGGAGAGTTTCCTGAGTGGATAACCTACGATTTTCCTAAAAATTCGAGAGGCAAAACTTACCCCTACGATGGGCAAACTCAAAAGTATTTTTTAGTACGCCTTAAAGAGGATGCTATTATTAACTTAGAAGCTTTTGGTGTCCCAGAGTTTGAAGAGTATACCTTTGTGGAGTATGAAGAGTTGTTCAAAAAAGTCACCTATTTTAAACGAAAAGTCTATCGCAGGGTCATAGACTATTTCAAAGAAGAAGGTTTAATTTAGGCAGTCCCAGTGACAACGCAGCTTTTTGGGCTTGCCCAATAAAGCGTTATAATTCAAAATTGTAACGATGCGACCAGTTGCATGAGCCTGCTGCTGAAGCAGTCCCAGTGACAACGC
>DYTF01000029.1:15311-19662 GCA_020726105.1 Sulfurovum sp.
TAACGATGCGACCAGTTGCATGAGCCTGCTGCTGAAGCAGTCCCAGTGACAACGCAGCTTTTTGGGCTTGCCCAATAAAGCGTTATATCAAATAAAAAGGGCTAGAGAGATGTTAGTTGTCCATAAGTATGGCGGTACCAGTGTTGGTGATTTGGAACGCATCGAAAATGTTGCCAACCGTGTCATCAAAGCAAGAGAAGCGGGTGAGGATATTGTTGTGGTTGTCTCCGCGATGAGTGGTGAGACCAATAAACTCATCAGTTTCGCGGAACATTTTACGCCGACACCTGCTAAAAAAGAGATGGATATGCTGCTTAGTTCAGGTGAAAGGGTCACTGCGGCTTTGCTCTCTATCGCGCTGCAGGCAAAAGGATTTGATGCGGTGGCGATGTCGGGGCGTCAAGCAGGTATCATCACCGATGATGTGCACACCTATGCGCGTATCGAATCCATAGACCCCTCAGCAATGCACGCAGCCATTAAAGAAGGTAAAATCGTCATCGTGGCAGGATTTCAAGGCATCAACAAAGACGGTTCTGTTACAACGCTGGGGCGTGGTGGTTCTGACCTTTCTGCAGTTGCTCTAGCCGGTGCACTCAAAGCAGATCAGTGTGAGATTTACTCCGATGTAGATGGTATCTACACAACCGACCCACGCATTGAGCCAAAAGCAAAGAAACTCGATACCATTTCGTATGATGAGATGCTTGAGCTTTCATCGCTTGGAGCAAAAGTGTTGCAGAACCGTTCGGTGGAGTTGGCAAAAAAGTTAAACATCAAACTCTACGCAAAAAGCAGTTTTTCAGATAACGAAGGTACATTGATAACAGAGGAGAGTGACAACATGGAAGAAGTATTGGTATCGGGCGTAGTGCTCGATAAAAATCAGGCAAGAGTGACACTAAGAGGTGTTTCTGACAGACCAGGCATCGCGGCTGAGATTTTTACCATGCTGGCAAAAGAACATATCAATGTCGATATGATTATTCAAAATGTAGGCACAGATGGCACAACAAACCTTGGATTTACCGTGCCTCAAAGTGAACATCTCAATGCGAAAAAAGTCATGGAAAGTTTTGATCATGATATTTTAGGTATGGATGTTGACGGGCATGTGTGTAAAGTCTCTGTTGTGGGTGTAGGGATGAAGTCTCATTCGGGTGTAGCGGCTACGGCATTTTCGGCTCTAGCACAAAAAAGCATCAACATACAGATGATATCGACCTCAGAAATTAAAGTTTCCATGGTGATAGATGAGCAGTATGGAGAGCTAGCCATACGCGCACTGCATGATGCCTACGAGCTAGACAAATAAAACAATGAAACAATTTCTAAAGTGGACACTTGAGAGCATACGCGAAGAAGATTCTTCTTTTTCATGGATGGAAGAGTACCGTTATGAATGGGCTCCTTTAGCAAAAAGTGCCATCACGCAAAGCATTGAGGGTAAAACAGCTTTGGTTGTGACCGATGAGGCGCATGAGTGGTTTGCACACTATATGCTTACACATATCAATGATATTAAGAAAAATAGACCACTTTTGCCTTTTTATCCTTTGGGTCGCTGCTTTCCCTCTTTGCCGCAACGCATACAATCTACTCATGAGTTGCAGCTTGTTGAAGATATGCTTGAGATTTCGTACCCCAATGGATATTATATTTGGTATATAGGAAGAGGAGACCATCCGTATACAAAAATGGCGTATCGCAGTGATGATAGTTTTTTGTGGATTATGGATGAGGAAGTGCCAAACAGCTTTGCGTTGCGTAGTAGCGACAAACTGCTTGACATTAAACTGCTTCAGCTTTTTAAACTTTTTGACGCTACCCTCTCTGCCGCACTTTTTGGTGACTTAGATTTAGACTCATGACACTAAGCAGCCAAGTTATCATCAGTGAAGAGATTGAAAACACACTTACGCAGCTTGAAGCACTACGACGCGATGAGACAATCATTGAAATCATCTCCCCTAGTATCGTGTCGGAAAAATCGAGTTCCGAGTCAAATGAGCCTCGTGCGCCTTTTGTGCACAGGATTGTTACCGAAAAAGAGATTTTTTCAGTGGATGATGCAAGGCTGGCGACTGAGAAAGCCTACATGGCAAGCGAAGAAGTTACGATTATCATTTTAGCGGCGAAGTCTTTTTCTACTATTGTGCAAAATAAGCTCCTTAAAGTACTCGAAGAGCCACCCGCTAAAAAAGAGTTTATCCTCATTACCCCTCATAAAGCGACCATACTGGGTACTATTCGTTCGCGTTTGCCTGTTGTGGTACTCAAAGAGCAGAAAATAGAAGCACTCTCGAAGTTAAACCTTTCTGTGCTTTCCCTCTCTACGGTATATGCTTTTGTGCAGACACATAAGCGAACAGATACCAAAGCCATGAAATCGGTGCTTGAGCGTATAGCCAAAGAGGCTATGGCATCAGGGCAGTTTGACTTGGATGAAAAAACGCTGACACTCTTTTCAAACGCTACACTTGCTTTGGATGTAGGCTCGCCACCTGTGTTTGTGCTGACTACGCTCTTGCTCAAACTGTTGGCAAGAAAAAAACGATAAAAGTTTCAAGGAGCGTTTCGTATGTATCTGTATCAGCTTGGAAATATCTCGGACAAAAAAGCCACACTGAAGTGTTTAGGTGTTGAGAGTGGTGGTGTGGGCATCATGGCAAAAAAGATGGAGTTGCTCACTTTTTTCATTAAAGACCTCAAAACACCTGCCGCCAACATCCTCAAGCAAGATGCGCTAAGCATTGGCGCGGAACTTGCGGTACCGAGTGGTGTGATTTTGTGTGAACAGCCTACTTATGACTGCATACTTGTGGGTACAAGAAAACACATGGAGGTACTTGCCAAAAAAGAGTTGGCACAGCCTTTCGGACTTAAAACACTTGCCTTACAATTACAATCAGCCTTAAAAACCACGCACCATGAGGTAAAAATAATGGGCATTGTTAATGCCAATGATGACAGTTTTTACGAAGCAAGTCGTTTTGATGTCAAGGGCGCTTTGATGCAAATAAAGCAAATGATTGCCAATGGCGCACAGATGATTGACATTGGTGCAGTCTCTTCTCGCCCCAATGCTGATGTCGTGAGTGAAGAAGAAGAGCTAAGACGCATCAAACCCATCTGTGATGCCATCGTTTCGCAAAAACTGACCCAGCAGAGCATTTTTTCGATAGACTCTTTTACGCCAGAAGTGGTAGGGTATGCCTTACAAAGTGGATTTGGACTCATCAATGATATAACAGGTGCAAGTAATGAGGACATCATTAAGTTAGCCGTTAAACATGGGGCAAAACTATGCATTATGCACATGCAAGG
The DNA here is from genome assembly GCA_020726105.1 of Sulfurovum sp. Classification (GTDB taxonomy): domain Bacteria; phylum Campylobacterota; class Campylobacteria; order Campylobacterales; family Sulfurovaceae; genus Sulfurovum. The sequence goes on from DYTF01000029.1 coordinate 18,639, forward strand.
CACGCCCCAAACCATGCAGCTCAATCCAAGTTATGAAGATGTAGTGGTAGAGATAAGTCAATTTTTTGAAGAGCGCATAGCCAAATGTGAGGCACTGGGCATGATGAGAAAAAACATCATCCTTGATGTAGGGCTAGGGTTTGGTAAGACGCTTGAGCATAACCTTGTGCTACTAAAAAATATGGCACATTTTAGAAGTTTTGGTTGTGAAGTACTCGTGGGTGCGAGTAGAAAATCGATGATCGATAAAATCATTCCTACGCCTGTAGAAGAACGCTTGGCGGGCACATTGGCACTACATCTTAAAGCTGTGGAGAATGGGGCAAGCATTGTGCGATGTCATGATGTCAAAGAACATAAACAGGCTTTGGCTGTGTTTGAAGCGATGAGGTAACTAGATGCGTGATTTGTGGTGGTTGTTAGCACTGTTTTTAGCCGCAGGTGGCGTAGTAGGTGGCATCAATGTCTATATAAACAAAGCAGGGTCGCCTATCTATAGTACCGTAAAAGAAGTGCCTCCCAAAAAAGCAGCATTGCTTTTGGGTACTTCTAAGTACATCGCCAAAGGCAAAAAAAACTACTTTTACACCTACCGCATCGAAGCAGCCGTGGCACTGTGGAGAGCAGGTAAAATTAAAGCCATCGTGGTATCGGGCGATAATGCGAGCAAATATTATGATGAGACCACACGCATGTACAACGATCTCATTAAAGCTGGGGTACCCGCACGGTTTATAGCCAAAGATGATGCAGGATTTAGAACGCTTGACTCGGTGATGCGTGCGGAGGCGATATTTGACCTTAAAGACTACATCATCATCTCCCAAAGGTTTCATCTGGAGCGTGCACTCTTTTTGGCGCATGCCAAAGGACAAGAGGCTATAGGCTTTAAAGCCAAAGATATTAAAGGTACATCAGCAGCCTACAAGATGCAAATAAGAGAAATATTGGCAAAAACAAAAGCGTTTTTGGATGTCTATCTGCTCGATACACAGCCTAAATTTTATGGTGAAAAGAAGAGGGT
>DYTF01000030.1:0-9060 GCA_020726105.1 Sulfurovum sp.
GCTTTAAGCGTAAGGCGAAATTTGTCTTTGAGGTTTTCTATGGAGGCTAAGACTTCTTTTTTGCCTCCTATGTTTTCTTTGTACTCTTTTACTATCTTCTTATAGTTTTTTATCTCTTGCTTGATGTTATTGATTTTTATCTCATCTTTAAGCTCAAAACGGCTTATGAGAGAGTTTCCTGTTTTGATGTTGATGTCTATGTTTGGCAAAGTGACAAGCTCAGCACTCTGGGTATAATAGCTGTTTTTAAGTAGCTCTATCCAAAGGCGTAGTTTGGTTATCTGTGTAGAGTTTGGGTTGATGTCCACACCGAAGAGTTGGTTTTCGATGATGCGTTGTTTCTCTTCAAAGAGGAGCTTTTGCAAGAGATGGTTGTCACTGTCATAACTTTTTGGCTTGACATACTCAAACCACTCGTCATGTAGAGACACGATAAGCTCATCATTGGCTAGTTTGATGTTTAGCCCTCTGATGGCGTAGAGTCCTAGTTGGTATTTGATGTATATTATCTCATTGAGTGCTGAGACCAAAAAATGCCCACTCCCTACCGCAGGGTCACAGATGGTGATGGAGTTTATGAGGGTATTTGCTTGCTCTAAAAACTCATTTTTATAGTTATGCTTGTCGCAATATCTTTTTAGCTCATCAAAATCTTGTACTTCAATCTCAAAAACCGCATTAAACTTGTCTATAACACTTTTTTGCAATGACTCTCTCGCCATATACGAAGTGATGAAACTCGGTGTATAAAAACTGCCATCTTTGTAGCCGTTTATCTTCTCAAATATCAACCCCAGTACAGACGCGTTAATGAGGGTTTTGTTTGTGGGTGCAAAAATATCGTCACTGCCCATAGAGCCAAAATCATACGCATCTAAAAACTCAAATAGATACGCCAAAGTAGATACGGTTCCACTTTTGCGGTTTGTTTTTTCATCTTTGATGACGGTTTTAGCGTAGTACTCCATCACCGCATCATCGCTTAGATTTGATACAGAGAGATTGTCGTTTTCTATGGGACTAAACTCAAAAAGCGAACTGTTAAGATACGGGATGTAGTCAAACTCTTTATGTCTTCTTTGCGTTGGTTTTTTTGCCAAAACATCGAAAAAGAGATTTTCCAAAGCATCAAAATCAACTATTTTATCTTGGTTTAAAAACTTATAGTCATTGTTTTTATTCCAACTCACTATTTGGGACTCTAAAAGTTTCAAAAATAGTATCCTATTTACCCAGATGATAATCAGACGGATGATAGTCTCAAAGTCGCTATTTTTACCTCTTTGCGAAAGTTTATCAGCTATATTTTCATAAAAAGAGCCGATTTGAGGTTTGACGCTTCGTGAGATGAGTTTTTTACCGCCATTTTTCACCTCTTCAAGCCCCAATATATAGAGCAATTCACTATAAAACTCACGATTGAGACTGTTTGCATCGTTGGGATTGAACTCTTTGAGTAGACTGTCAACGCTAAGAAGTTTGTAGATGGCGATTAACTCTTTTTCTGTGTTGTCGTCTTTGAGGTTGAAGTAGGCACACTCTATGCTTAAGTCGTCAAATAAATTTGCTTTTAGATTCGGAAGCTCTTTTGCAACCAAATCGTAAAAATCAGCTGTCCTATCTCCTAAGAGAGAGTTGCTGTTTATGCCTTCAAATATCTTTTTTATCTGCCTATTTTGCCAAAAAAGTTTATCAAAATCTTTGGCATCAAACACAAACCAACTATAAAAATCGGTTATGATGATATGATAGATGTTTTGATTGCCTTGGTGTCGTTCTCTCATAAAATACAAAATTGACTCATAAAAAGATTTTTTATGCAAATCCTCTTTACTTATCATATCTCTATCTTGATATTTCTTTGCCTCGATAATAACAGAGACTTTATGCTCTTTTTTAATAGCCAAATCAATTCCGCTTTGACCTTTTTGGGAATGGACTTCAGCTATATAGTTAAGACTTTGGATAAAGGGCTGTAGTGTATTTGATACAATATTTGGTTCTGATTGCCCTGAGTTATGTTGAGAATGTATGCCATGAATATAAATTTGCAAATTTGAATTAAACGCATCAAACTTTGTTTTATCTATGCTCTTTTTTGCCAGTAGAGGATTAAGAAAATCTCTTGGTGTTTTGATACTTAACTTCACTGATTTTCCTAAAAATAATTGAAAGATTATAGCCACATAAGAGTTAAATGATAGGGTGAAGTATGTTTATTGTTTGATGAGTAAGATGAAAGCCCTATGGTTTTGTCATAGGGGCATAGCGTGAAGAAATTATTTTCTTCTAAGCTCTTTAATACGCGCAGCCTTACCTTTAAGCTCTCTAAGGTAAAAGAGTTTAGCTCTTCTGATTCTACCTCTTCTAAGCACTTCAATACTTTCAATAGAGCTTGAATAAAGTGGGAAAATTCTCTCAACACCAACACTGTTGGCACCGATTTTTCTTACCATAAATGTTTTGCCTGTCCCTTGACCTCTGAGCGCGATACAAAGTCCTTCAAAGTTCTGAACTCTTGTTTTTTCACCTTCTTTGATGCTAACGGCTACTCTAAGTGTATCACCTGCTCTAAATGTCGGGATATTTTTGCTTTCTATCTGTGCTTGCTCGAAGCTTTCGATGTATTTATTTCTCATCTGTTATACCTTTTTTGTATAAGTCGGGTCTAAAATACTTTGTTTTACACAAAGATAGCCCTCTTTTTAAGTCCGTGATTTTACTATGATTACCCTTTAGGAATTCTGAAATAACCCCTGCGCCCTCATAATTGTTAGGTTTTGTAAAAGAAGGGGCTTCCAAAAGAGCAGATTCAAAACTTTCCACGCTCAAAGAATCACTATTGCCCAATACCCCTTCCACATTGCGACTAATCGCATCACAAAGCACCAAACTTGCCAACTCTCCGCCTGTCAAGATGTAGTCTCCAATGGAAAAAAGCTCATCCGCGTACGCTTCTATGACGCGCTCATCGATGCCCTCATATCTGCCGCTCACCAACACAAGATGCTCTTTTTTAGCTAAGCGTTTTGCATCATTTTGTACAAATCGTTTTGCCACTGGAGAGACAAACACAATGTACGCTTTTGGATTGTTTTTTTTAATACCGCCTAGTGTATCCATTAAGGGCTGTGGCGACATCAGCATCCCTGCTCCACCGCCTATCATTGGTGCATCAACACGCTTGTGTTTGTCTGTAGTCGCATCACGGGGATTATAAAAATCAACCGCAATTTTTTCATCTTCAACGGCCCGCTTGAGAATGCTTTGCGTAAAATATCCTTCAATCAGTTCAGGAAAGAGGGTAACAAAAGAAAAGTGCATGATGCTCAACTGGCTTCTAGTATATCTTTTGCATCTTTGGTATAGACCATTTTTGCATCTATATCGACGCTTACAATATAGCGGTCTATGTAAGGAAGTAAAAAGTGTTTTGCCAATCCTTGCTCTGTCAGATCATCGCTGGTTTTGACACTAAAATAATCTGTATCTGCCATACGCTGAACCTCTTCCACGACACCCAACACACTATTGTCTTGTTTAACAGAGCATCCTAGCAAATCGAACCAAAAATACTCACCCTGCTTCAAATCACAATTTGCTTTGGTTTGCTCTAGAGTAGTATAGATTTTAGCATTGGTGAGTTTTTTTGCTGCATCAATACTCTCATATCCCGCAAAGCGAATCGTACCACGAAGTAAATTGAAATCTGAAATCGTAAGACTGCCTCGGTCACTTTGATAGGTTTTGCCATTTTGAAATTGTTCGGGGAAGTCGGTATGAAGATGGAATTTAAGGTCGCCCCAAAGTCCAGTAGTCCGTCCTATTTGGGCGATGAGTGTGCTGTCATCGGACATAGATTATTCTACAGCTTTAACATTGACACGGTAGTTTTTGCCACCTTTGGCTTTACACCCCGATATGACAGTCTTGATAGAGTTTATCATACGGCCTTCTTTACCGATAAGCTTACCGATATCTTCATCACTTGCAAAGATGGTAATCTCATCGAAATTCTCATCAACCTGAACTATCTCAATAGAGACATTTTCAGGATTGTTTACCAAAAGTTTGGTATAGGTGAGCAAAAAATCGTGTACCATGAAGTACTATTTTTTGCCTGAGAGTCTAGCTACAGTTGGGCTCATTTGCGCGCCAACACTTAGCCAGTAGTTGAGTCTTTCTGCATCAAGAGTAAGTTCTTTGTTGACGCTTACCGGATTGTAGTGACCGATTGCCTCGATCCAACCACCATCTCTTCTTTTTCTGCTGTCTGTTACTACGATTCTGTAAAATGGTTTTTTCTTTCTACCCATTCTTGTCATTCTGATCATTGTCATGGTCTATCCTTTTAAATATAATATTTCTCAAAGCAGGCGCAACGCCTTTTTAAGAGTGCGCAAAGTACTGACAACTGTTTTTTAATGACTAAAACACTCATCAACACTTTTGGAACGCGATTTTACCATAAAAATTATAAAAACTGTATTAACTGGGTCATAAGCTGAATTAGAGGGTTCGCATGGGGTGCAAACTTCCTGATTGGTTCATTTTTTAGCGTGGTATACCTCCGCCTTTCATCTGTGCCATCATGTCTTGCATCTGCTTCATTCCGCCTTTGGTTGACATCTTTTTTGCCATCATCGCTGCATTTTTAAACTGTTTTAAAACACGATTGACATGCATCGGATCTAGCCCTGCGCCTGCGGCAAGTCGTCTTTTTCGCATATTATTGAGTAAATCAGGATTTTCTCTCTCTTTGGGGGTCATGGAAGAGACTAACGCTTTTATCTGCCTCATCTCTGAAGAGTTTTCCAAGTCCATCTCACCTATCTGTTTTGCCATAGCACCCATGCCTGGTATCATCCCCATGATAGACTTCATGCTCCCGAGTTTTTTCATCTGTTCCATCTGAGCTAAAAAGTCATTGAAGTTAAACTGCCCTTTTTTGATTTTCTGCGCAAACCTCTTTGCCTCTTTTGGGTCAATGGCTGCGGCAGCTTTTTCAGCAAGTCCCTCCACATCTCCTGCACCCATCAAACGGCTGACTATCCTGTCGCTGATAAACTGCTCCAAATCAGGCATCTTTTCACCCGCACCGATAAAACGAAGCGGCACGCCAACCTGCTGTGTAAGCCCTAGTGCAACACCGCCCTTAGCGTCTCCATCAAACTTAGAGAGCACCACACCCGTGATACCGATTTTCTCTTTAAAAGTTTGTGCCGTTCTTACGGCATCTTGCCCTGTCATCGCATCTGCCACATAGAACAACTCATCAGGGTTGGCGACTCGCTTGATCTCCGCCAACTCATCCATCAGTTCATCATCTATGGCTAAACGACCTGCTGTGTCTATGAGCACCACATCATACAGCTCTTTTTGCGCTTTTTCAAGCCCTTCCTTGACTATCTGAGTCGGTGTCGCGCCCTCATCGGCGACTAACTCTACACCTATAGAGGCAGTAATCTGCCTAAGCTGCTCAACGGCAGCAAGTCTTTGTAAATCCGCTGCGATAACCATCACTTTTTTCTTTTTTTGTTCTTTGAGAAAATAGGCCAGCTTTCCTGTCGTAGTCGTTTTACCCGAACCCTGTAAACCTATCATCAACACAACCGTAGGAGGCTTGGAGGCAAAGGTGAAGCCTCTGGGTGCACCTTCTATGGTGAGGATGCGGGTAAGTTCTTTTTGCAAGGCATACAAAAATTGATCTTTGCCTATGCCGTTTAGTTTTGTATCCTGTTCCACTGCTGCGATGAGTTCTTTGACTACCTTATGATGCACATCTGCAGTAAGGAGCGATTTTTTGAGTTCTGCGGTCGCTTTTTTGAGTGCCTTATCGTCGTCATGAAAACGGATTTTACTTATAGCGTTTTTGAAACTGTCGGTGAGCGTATCAAACATTTTTACCCTATCTTTTGCTAAATTTATACATTATTTTTGCTGTGATTTTACCCTATTTGTACTTGGCGACATCTTTAGGTTCAGTAGCATTAAATTCATAGTCAAGCAGCTTGATTTGAGAGGAGTGCAGTAAGACGCGTTTTGCCTGCGTGCGGCTTCCATACTGCTCATCTCCTATAACCGGATGCCCGACATGTGCCAGATGCACACGAATCTGATGGGTTCTGCCAGTACGAATCTCGATGCGGACTTTAGACTTCTTGCCCTGTATCTCTTCAGGACTCACGAGTGTATGTGCATTTTTGCCTCGCAGAGGGTCTATCATCGAAAATGCTTTTCCTTTTTTGATGGTAAAGATAGGTTCATCTATCTCCATTTTTTCAAACACGACACCTTCCACCCACGCAACATAGTGCTTTTCAACCCTTCGTGCCTTAAATTCAGTGATGGCACGCGCCACAAACGCTTCATTTTTACCCAAGAGCAACACCCCTGAAGTATCTTTGTCAAGACGGTGCAGTAACACGGCACCGTTTATGGCATCTTGTATATCGTATGAGTCAACCTGTGCTGGTTTATTGATAGCGATAATATCTTCATCTTGATACAAAATTTCAATTTTTTCAGGATACTCAATACGAAAAATAGTATCTACAGAAAGATCAGCCCGTGCTATTTTCACCTTTTTATCTTCGACATACACGATGCCTTTGTCTATGAGTTCTTTTGCTTTCGAGTTGGAGATACCCTGAGCCATTGCCAAAACTTTATATGCTTTATCTGTTGCCATTTTACTTTTCCTTCATGTGTATAATCCACTCTTTAACCAATGCATTCAAAGGAAAGGTGACTATTTTAAACTTACTGTGCTGACCTGTTTTAAAAAGTATATCACTTTTTGAGAGCTTAAAACTCTTTGCGATAAACTTTCGTAATTCTTCATTTGCCGCACCCTCTACTGCAGGAGCCTTGATGCGTACCTTGATGGCTTCATCTCCATAAAGCTCACACCACTCATTTTTGCTGGAGCCAGGCTGTACCTTAAGACGCAGGGTAACTGATTTGTCTTCTATGTTATAAAACACACCGTATGCTTTCCAAGATAGGAGAAAGGTCGCTTTTATACCTAATCTTTGTATGCTCCAGCTTCTCAAAATCCAAAACACACTGTAGCAACTCTTCTGCTTCTACCACAGCGATACCCTCAATCGCTTCAAAAATATCTTTTTGATTAAAATAGTGTTTGCCTGAAATAATCTTGCAGCCAAACTGTGCCGCCTCGGCTGCATTGTGCCCACCCCTAGGCACAAATGCACCACCGAGTATGACAATGTCGCTGATGGCATAAAGATTGACCGATTGACCCATCACATCCACCAGTACTATATCACTACTTAAAGCCACATTTTGCGTATAGCGTTGCACCGTATACCCAGTCTGCGCCGCAACATCTGCTAGCATTTTAGCTACGACCTCAAACCGTTCAGGATGACGCGGCACCAAAAGCAATACTGCTTCATGATGCACCTTTTTAAGTGCAACAAAGGCCTTAAGTATCAGCTCTTCTTCGCCTTCATGTGTGCTTGCACCGCACACGACCAACCCCGAAGGCTTTTGTATTTGTGTAGTTATGCGCGGTAAATAGGCTAACTTGATATTGCCCGTAACCTTCACATCTTTAGCACCCAAGGCGAGTAAACGCTGTTTGTCTGTTTCTGTTTGGGCATACACTTCATCAATATATCTAAACAGCTGAGCATAAAACCATCTAAATTGTCTATACTTAGGGTAAGAACGGTCACTCATGCGTGCATTGATAAGCAGTGTTTTTGCACCCCGCTTATGTGCCAAAACAAATAAGAGATACCAAAACTCCGCTTCCATCACCACCAATGCTTTTTGGGGTCGTAGCCAGCAAAAAAGTAAAGGCTCAAAAGGTAGATACCTGCTCTCTTTTGCGTAAGTTCTCATCACGCCAAAGCCTGTTTGTGTCGTGGCACTCATTCGTAAAACCTCTTGAGGAAAGGCATCTACTAAGGGCTTAAGGGCTTTTGCTTCCCCCAAACTACAGGCATGAAACCAAATGCCATTAGAACACAAAGGAGTGTTACGCCACAAAAAAAAGCGTGAAGGCAATGCCTCTTTATATTTGGCTTTAACAGAAAACAAAATTAAAAAAGGAAGTGCTAGAAGATACAGTAGAAAAGATAAACCACTATAGAGAAAAAAGAACGATTTCTCCATAATGCAACACTTATGCTTCAGCAGTAGCAGGCTCTATGTATAAAATGCGTCCACAGTGAGGGCAATTGATGATTTCATCTGCCCTTATCACTTCGGAGTAGGCTTTATCATTGAGTTTCATATAACATCCGTAGCAGGCTTGTTTTCTCACAGGGACTACTGCCGTGTTGCCTGCCCAGATGCGAATCTTTTCATAAAACGCCAATACTTTTTGCTCAAGGTTTCTGCTTATCTCTTCTCGTTTAACAAAAAGAATTCCTTTACTTTTCTCAATCTCTTCTTTTTGTGCCATGGCTTCTTCATTGGCTTTTACAAACTCTGTGCTCAAACTCTCAACATTTTCTTTTGCAGTATTCACTAAAGATTGTTTGGTTTGGTTGATGTTTTGAAGTCTGTTTATCTCTTCATTGGCAAATATCATCTTCTCTTTTGCCATATCATCTTCCACAGAAAGTGCTTTCATCTCTTTTTCTGTCGTAATCTCTTTTGATTTTTTAACACTGGATGACATTTTTTGGTTAAGCAGACCGAGTTGCTCTTCAAAACTTTTGATTTTCGTCTCATTAGAGGCAATGGATGCAGTCAATGCATCCAGCTCACCTTGTGCGACATCAATTTTACTTTGTATTTTTGCCACTTTTTTATCTGCGGCTGCGAGTTGTGGCGTGTAGCTGTCTATCTCTTTATCATTTTTTGAAAGCTCGATGAGCTCATTTAGGTGTTTGTTCAATCTTTGTCCTTTTGGAGTTTAAGGGTTCTCAAGTATTCTTTTGAGAGGCTTTAAAGCGCATTTTATAGTGTTTGGCTATGAAATGGGTTTTTTGAATGCGCAATTATAACCAAAAGAGGTAAAACTTTCAACTCACCCGCCATAATTTCCGCAAAAAACCGCTCAGATTCATAATGTCCTATGTC
>DYTF01000030.1:9160-19656 GCA_020726105.1 Sulfurovum sp.
AGAGGTTTTTCTTCACCATCATTTCAAGCAAATTGGCAGGATACTTAGCAAAATCAAGCTGTGTAAGCTTGCTAAAAATGAGCGGATGATGCACCACAAAAAGTGTACCCTCTTTGGCTTCTTCTAACATTTGTCTATCAATATCTAAAGAAAGTACAACCCGTGAAACTTCTCGGTTCATATCGCCGATAATGAGTCCAGAATTATCCCATTTTTCTTGGAGTGCAAAAGGACTGATAGTATTTAAATGGCTGTAAATCTCTTGAAGTTTCATCGTATGGGGCTTACCTTTTCACTCTAGCCGACTTCACCGTCACCTCTTCGCTCAAGTTTGCTTTATAGGTGATGATATTTTCTCGTATCATTGGGGATGCAATAGAAGCAATTTGTGCTGCCAAAATCCCTGCATTTTTAGCCCCACCCAGTGCGACTGTAGCTACGGGTACACCGCTTGGCATCTGTAAGATAGAAAGCACTGAATCCCATCCGTCTATAGAGTTGCTGGACTTAATAGGCACACCAATGACAGGTAAGGGTGAGAGTGAGGCTATCATCCCTGGTAAATGCGCGGCACCTCCAGCTCCTGCGATGATGACTTGTATGCCGCGCGTATGGGCATTTTTGGCATAGTCAAAGAGTTTTTCAGGTGTTCTGTGTGCGGAAACGATGTCAAGCTCATACCCTACACCCAACAGCTCTAGTATCTTCGCTGCTTCTTCCATGATGGGCAAATCAGAATCTGATCCCATCACGATGCTTACTGTTTGCATGATTTCACCTTTAGTGTGTTTTTAACGATATTTGCCTTATGTTGGGCGTGTTCCAAAGAGCTTGAAAGAATGGTCACATGTCCCATCTTTCGTGAAGGTCTTGTCTCTTTTTTGCCATAGAGGTGTATCTTGACCCCCTCAATCGCCATACAGGCTTCAAACCCTTCATAAAACACCGCTCCCTCGTGTCCTGTTTCGCCGAGGAGATTGAGCATCACACTCTTTTTGAGTACTTCAGTCGTACCAAGAGGTAAACCGAGTATGGCGCGCAAGAGTTGTTTGTGTTGGGAGGTAAGCATGCTGTCTATGGTGTGGTGCCCACTGTTATGGGGGCGTGGCGCTACTTCATTGATGAGGATTTGCCCCTCTTGATCGATAAAAAACTCCACTGCCAATAGCCCCACCATATCCAATGCGCGAATAATCTCTATGGCTAAACTTTGCGCCTTAGTGGCTTGTTCCGTAGTGAGGTTGGCAGGGCAAAAAATCTCTTCCACTAAATTGGTCTGCTCATCAAAGGTCATCTCCACCGCAGGGAAACAACGCACCTCATCTGCACTGTTGCGTGCCACAATCACTGCTATCTCTTTGTCAATAGCCACTTTGGTTTCTACTACCGATGCACCCTCTAGTAGTTCCTTATCAGGACTATGAATCAAAGCTACGCCACGCCCATCATAGCCGCCTTTACGCAACTTTTGCACAAACGGATAGCTGAGTTCCCCTTTAGTTATCGCCTCTTTGATTGCGTCACTACTCTCATAGAGTGCAAAATTGGAGCTTGGTAAATGATGTTTGGCATAAAAAGCTTTTTGAAGCCCTTTGTCTTGAATCAGTGCCAGTACATCAGGGTCTGGTGCTATGTTTAGCCCCTCAGCTTTAAGCTTTTGGAGTGCGGGTATATTGACATCTTCAAGCTCAAAAGTGAGTATGTCCACCTGTTTTCCAAAAGCATACACTGCGTCAAAATCTCTAAAATCCCCTTTGACATAAAAAGAAACCACATTACGAGCCGAACACGCTTCATCAGGGTCAAGCACATAGGTTTCAATATCCCAACGGCTCGCCTCTTGTATCAGCATTTTGCCCAATTGTCCCCCTGCGATAATCCCCATTTTGAGACTTGAGGTGCTCAGTTTTTCTATTAAGGTTTTACTCTGCACCAGCTTATCCTCTTACTCGCTCATTACGCGCTTCTTCTTGAGATTTGTAAAGCTGTGCACACCCAACCGCAAGCTCTCGTACCTTAAAAATGTAGTTTTGTCTTTGTGCTTGGGAGATGGCTTTTCGTGCATCAAGGACATTGAAAGCATGGGCTGCGCGCATACACTCATCGTATGCTGGTAGTGGCAATCCTGCTTCTATGCACACCTTGCACTCTGCACTTGCATCCTCAAAATGCCTAAAGAGTTTTTCAGTATTGGCTACTTCAAAATGGTATTTAGAAAACTCATACTCTGTCTCTTTATGTACATCACCATAAGTCGTCACTTCTTCACCATTAGTGTTCCAGACCAAATCATAGACTGACTCCACCCCTTGCAAATACATCGCAAGCCTCTCTGTACCGTAAGTAATCTCAACCGCCACAGGGTCACAGGCAATGCCTCCCACTTGTTGAAAATAGGTAAACTGTGTCACTTCCATGCCATCAAGCCACACTTCCCAGCCAAGCCCCCATGCTCCAAGTGTCGGAGACTCCCAGTTGTCTTCTACAAAACGGATGTCATGCTCTTGTAGATTAAGTCCCAAAAACTCTAAAGACTTCAAGTAAAGCTCTTGAATGTTATCGGGTGATGGTTTAATGAGCGCTTGAAACTGATAATAAGCTCCTAGTCTATTGGGATTCTCTCCATAACGCCCATCGGTCGGACGACGCGAAGGCGCAACATACGCCGTACTCCACGGTTTGCTATCGAGTGAACGCAAAAGTGTAGCAGGGTGAAATGTCCCTGCCCCACTTGGAATGTCATAAGGTTGGACAATATTGCACCCTTGGTCTGCCCAGTATTGCTGGAGTTTGAGTAAGAGTTCGCTAAATGTGATGGCTTTGTTGTTCATCTGTGTTTCTACCTAGTGTTAATTTTACAGTATCACTTCTATTTCGCTAGAGTCAAGTTCTACTTTTTTGGCTTTAGAGATGCGGTCTTCAAGGAGTTTGACATTGAGTTCGTCATCTTGGAGTGCTAGTATTTGTATCGCCAAATAAGCGGCATTGATAGCGCCTGCTACGCCTATGGCGAGTGTTCCCACCGGCATACCTGCTGGCATCATCACCGTAGAAAGTAGTGAGTCCTCGCCTTTGAGTGCGCCACTTTCTACAGGCACACCAAAGATGGGTCTGGTTGTAGCGGTTGCCAGTGCGCCTGCTAGATGTGCCGCCATGCCTGAAGCAGCGATGAAGACTTGCGCGCCCTTGGCTTCAGCTTCTTTGACATATCTTTTGGTACGCTCAGGACTTCTGTGCGCTGAAGAGATAATCAGCTCGTAGGGCACACCAAACTTTTTGAGTGTTTCTGCACACTCTGACATGATGCTGTAGTCACTCTTGCTTTCCATGACGATAGATACAAATTTCATTTTAACCCTTTACTACTTATTTAGACTCTTGTACTTGGCTCATCGGCGTTGAAGACTCACTCAACCCTTTATTGAACAGTGCTTCATCTATCTTGCGTCTTAAGATGGTGTAGCTCGGTAACTGTGTCGGCAAAAGAATGTCATGCAAGTCACCAGAGTGGATGCATTCAAATACTTTTCCCTCTTTGGTGTGCATTTTTCTAAAGGTAAGCCAATACTGTCCATTGACTTCATCTATCTTGCCTACTTCGTTATCTACCAACTCCACCTTCGCTCCTACTGGTAACACTATCTCTACCGCGTCGCCTATGCAAGTTTTGTCTTTGCATTTCCACGAAAGACCGTCTTCGCTCACGAGTCCTGCGACCTGATGCGTGCCATACTGCATGGAAAACGCATTGGATTCCGCATCATTTCTCTCAAAAGGGCGAGAGAGCAGATAGGCATCGGTAAACCCACGGTTTTGTGTGGTGTTGATTTCCCTTTGATAGCGCGCTTCATCAAAATCATTGACATAATAATCATCAATCGCATGACGATACGCCTTTGTCACCACCCCTGCATAATACGGTGATTTGGTACGCCCTTCTATCTTCAAAGAGTCAATCACACCTGAAGCCAAAATCTCATCCACATGGGATGCCATATTCATATCTTTGGCGTTCATGATGTAGGTACCGATGCCCTCTTCTTCATCCAGCCTAAAGGTCGTTCCCGACTCAGGATTGTGCGCATAAATTTCGTACGGGAAACGGCAGTCGTTTGCACAAGAGCCACGATTTGGCACGCGTCCTGTTTGAAGTGAGGAGATAAGGCAACGCCCTGAGTAAGCAAAACACATCGAACCGTGCACAAACACTTCAAGTTCTAGTTTTGGCAAATGGGTTTTGATGGCTTCACAGTCTTTAAGCGAAATCTCACGCGCCACGATGATGCGTTTTACACCCAAATCATAATAAACCTCTGCATCCATCGCATTCATCACATTGGCTTGCGTGGAGAGATGGATAGGGATATTGGGTGCGACACGGTGCGCTATCTTGACTACTCCAGGGCTAGAGACGATGAGCGCATCGGGTTTGAGTTCAGCGATTTTGGCGATGTGGTTTTCGTAGAGTTTGAGTTGGGAGTTAAACGGGAATGAATTGACCGTAGAATAGACTTTTTTACCCCGTGCATGGGCATAGGCGATACCTTCAGCGTAGGATTCTATATCAAACTCTTTACCTGAACGGATACGCAATGAAAAGGTACTTGTCCCTCCATACACGGCATCAGCACCATAATTTAGAGCGATTTTCATCTTCTCCAGGTTACCTGCGGGTGCTAAAAGCTCTACTTTATTTGGGTTTGACATCTCATTTTCCGTACGAATTATTTTGAGTTTATTTTACCCTATTAGTAGTAAAAAACAGTTTTTATGCTAAAATCAGGTTATGAGAATAGACCTACATAACCATACAACACGCTGCAACCATGCCGTAGGCACAATAGATGAATACATCCAAAAAGCCATAGAACTCGGCATTGATGTTTATGGTTTTTCTGAGCATGCACCGATGGATTTTGACCCCCATTACCGTTTGGGTTTTGAAGAGATGGCGCTTTACCGTAAAGAGGTTTTAGATGCCAAAGAGAAATACAAAGACAGCATCAATATTCTTGTGGGCTATGAAGTGGATTATCTTCCTGGACATATGGATGAACGGGTGCTAGATACAAAAGTCGACTACCTTATAGGCTCTGTGCACTTCATCGACAAATGGAGTTTTGACAATCCTGAGTTCATCGGAGGCTGGCAAAGTAAAGATACAGATGAGATATGGCAAGCTTATTTTGAAGCCACGGAAGCAATGGCAAATTCTGGTAAATTTGACATTGTAGGGCATCTTGACCTCATCAAGGTATTTAAATTCATGCCAAAGCAAGACACGCGACTGCTTGCCAAAAATGCCCTGCTTGCCATCAAACAAAGCAATATGGTGCTTGAGATAAACACAGCAGGGCTTCGTAAACCAGTTAGTGAACTCTACCCTTCGCGTGCTCTTTTAGAAGAGGCCTACGCACTTGATATTCCCATTACCTTTTCTTCGGACGCCCATGCAGTGGAGCACATCGGGGCTGGGTATGAAAAAGCGATTGCTATGGCGCAAACAGTTGGTTATACCAAAGCAGTCACATTTAAAGGTCGTGATAGACAATTGATTACTTTTTAAGCACAAACACTGAAGTAACTAATGGTTTTATGGCTATAATTATTTATCATTATAAAAAATAGGAGCGTTACACCATGGGTAAATTTGTTAGTAGTATAGATGAGTTCTATACATTTTGTGAAGAAAATGAAGTTCAGTTTGTAGATTTTAGATTTACAGACATCAAAGGTGCATGGCACCACATCAGCTACAGAATGAGTGCTGTACCGAAAAGTATGCTTGAGAACGGTTTGCCGTTTGACGGTTCTAGTATTGATGCATGGCAGCCGATTCACCAATCTGATATGGTACTTAAACCAGATGTTGATACCGCATTTATGGATCCATTTACTGCTGATAGTACAGTGATTGTGATTTGTGATGTGTATGATATCTACAAAGGTCAAATGTATGAAAAATGCCCACGGTCTATCGCTAAAAAATCATTGGAATATTTAGCTGAAGCAAACATTGGTGATGTAGCCTACTTTGGTCCTGAAAACGAATTTTTTGTCTTTGACAGTGTTGAGTTTAGAGACACGATGAACTCTGCATCTTATCACATCGAAACAGAAGAAGGTGGATGGAACTATGACACCAAATACGAAAATGGAAACATGGGTCACAGACCAGGCGTAAAAGGTGGTTACTTCCCTGTTATGCCTACAGACTCTCAAGTCGATCTTAGAGCTGAGATGATGTTGCTTCTTGAAGAAGTGGGTCTTGAAGTGATGCTCGGTCACCACGAAGTAGCACAAGGTCAAGGCGAGATCGGTATCAAATTTGGAACTCTGATAGAAGCAGCCGACAATGTACAAAAATACAAATATGTTGTTAAAATGGTCGCTCACCTCAATGGTAAAACAGCCACATTTATGCCAAAACCACTCTTTGGAGACAACGGTAACGGGATGCATGTACACCAATCTATCTGGAAAGACGGCAAAAACCTTTTCTACAAAGAAGGCGCGTATGCAAACCTCAGCGATATGGCACTTCACTATCTTGGCGGTATCTTCAAACATGCTAAAGCGGTTGCGGCCATTACCAACCCAAGCACAAACTCATACAAAAGACTGCTTCCAGGATTTGAAGCACCGAGCATCTTGACATACTCAAGCCAAAACCGTTCGGCTGCGTGTCGTATTCCTTACGGTGCAGGTGAGATGGCGACTAGAATCGAGACACGATTCCCTGACTCCACTTCATGTCCTTACCTTTGTTTTGCTGTATTGATGATGGCGGGTATTGACGGTATCAAAAACAAATATATCCCTGTGGGTCCTATGAACGAAGACCTTTTTGAGCTTAGCCTCGATGAGATTAGAGAGAGAAATATCCCTCAAATGCCTCATACACTCAGAGAAGCTGTAGAAGCCCTCATCGCAGACAATGACTTCCTAAAACCTGTGTTCACACAAGAGTTTATCGACACTTACCAACACTACCAGTTTGAAAGACAAATCTGGCCAGATGAAGGCAGACCAACTGCTTATGAGTTTATCACTACTTATTCTTGTTAAGTTCTTTCCCGGTGTTACCCTCTTGGGTACACCAGTAAACCCCTATTCAGCTAAAAATAAATCATTATAAAACAAAACCTACCATAAAGATTTTTTTCTTAAAACAACGAGTCAATGTCTTCTGATACAGGTTCTGACGGTTCTTTATTGTCTTCGGTTTCTTCTTCAGTATCCATGTCAATATTTACAGTCTCTGATTCATAACTCGGGTCCTCTTCTATGTTTAGCCTTGGTGCCATCTCTATCTCTGTTTCATCAGGGTTCACATCTTGAGTACTCTGTTCTTCTTTGAGCATCTCACTATACATCTCGTCTTCGGCAGGGTCTTGAGGTTCACTTTCGCCATCAAAATCTCTGTCATCATCACCTATTTCCTTCTCAAAAATAACTGGTTTTGGAACTCTAGGCAGAGGAGATTGCTTGGTGTATAGCTCCATTTTTCCATCATAATTGCCCCTAAATACACCAGAAGGGACATCAAAAGTGCGTTTTGTATCAGGATACAGTTTAATCAGTTTTTGAAAATAATACGCAAAGGCAGGTGCAGCCAATGCACCACCCGTTGCCCCTGCCCCGATGCGTTTATTATCATCTCTTCCTATCCAAACGATGGCTTCGATGGTAGGTGAGTAGCCGCAGAACCACGCATCAATGTTATTATTGGTTGTGCCTGTTTTGCCTGCAAGCTCGATGCCCTCTACTTGGGCATTTTTTCCCGTTCCTCTCTTGATGACATCCATGAGTACATCGGTCATCAAGTAAGCTTGCTCGGGGGTGGTGAACCCTTCTATCTCTTTAGGGCGTGTCTCGTAGATAACCGCACCTTCTTTAGAGACTATTTTACTCACCAGTCTTGGCTCTACCATGTGCCCTTTGTTGGCAAATACCGAAAATATCTGAGCCATCTTCAGTGGACTTAGCCCAAGATTTCCAAGAGCGATGGACATATCCCTAGGTATGTGTGGCACATCCAAAAATGCCAACCGTTTACGAATAGTACTCACTCCCAAATCCGATACGAGATTGATGGTTGCAAGATTACGCGAGTGTACCAATGCCTCCCTAAAAGAAACAAAACCTTTAAAGTCACCTTCATAATTTTTAGGTGACCATATTTTCGGTTTGCCATTTTCGTAGTACTGAAAACTTCTTGCCAAGTCAGTCAAGAGCGTTGCAGGGTTATACCCCATATCTAAAGCCGTCTGGTAAATAAAAGGCTTAAATGCCGAACCTGGTTGGCGCTTAGATTGTGTGACACGATTAAAAGCAGATTTTTTGTAGTCTGTACCGCCTACCATTGCCAAAACATCCCCCGTACTACTCTCAACAGCTACAAACCCTGCATTCAAAGTTGATGTTTTAGCATTTTCTTTATATTTTTTGAGTGCTTTACGATAGACAGTGTTGACCGCTTCTTTAGCAATGGCCTGCTGTTTCATATCGATAGTGGTATAAATGGCATAGCCGCCTGTACGAATATCACCCAGTTTTCCCTTAAATTGTCTCAGTACCTCATCGACAATATCTGGTGCGATATTTTGTGCCAAAGGGGTTTTATAGATTTCAGGAGATTCTTTGACGGCCTTAAGATAATCACCCTTTGTAATCCAGCCGATACTTTTCATACGGTAGAGTACATTATTGGCTCTGTCTAAGGCGCGTTTGTAGTGCTTGAGTGGATTGTAGTAACTCGGTGCATTGGGCAAACCCACCAAAATAGCACACTCTTTAAGTGTCAGCTCATGCAGTTCTTTATGAAAATATCCATTGGCTGCTGTCTTTACTCCAAAATAATTATTGCCATACGGTATCTCATTGAGATAGCGCTCCAATATATCTTCTTTGCTGAGTTCATGCTCTATTTTGAGTGCTAAAATAGCTTCTTTGAGTTTTCTTGCGAGTTTTTTTTCGTTGCTAAGCAATTTATTTTTAATGAGCTGTTGCGTGAGTGTGCTTCCACCCTCCACAAAACTACCTGCTTGGATGTCTTTAATAATGGCTCTTAAAATCGCGTCAGGATTAACACCATTGTGCTCAAAGAAGCGTGTATCTTCCATCGCAACAAGACCCTCGACAAGATGCCCAGGTATCTCATCATAGCGCGCATAAAGCCTATGTTTTCCTTTAAAAACATAGGCTAATTTCTCACCGTTTCTATCAAAAATCACCGAAGAGGTTTCAGGCTTATAGTTGATGAGTTTATCTGCATCCAAAGAAACTTCTTCATACGCGTAAACAAATGCGGCCGTAAGCGCAATGGCAAACACTATCGCGAGGATGATTGAGCCTTTTATGACACTATTAAACACGAAAGAGCCTTTGATGTACCGACATTATTGCACCGCATTATGCGTGATGAGTGCCAAAGCATGACGAATCTTTGGTACATCCGCGCTGGTGTTGAGTATCACACGGATGATGGGCTTCTTGACTGTAGGTTGGCGAATTGCAGCGACCAGATACCCTTGCGCCATCAGTCCTTTTTGCACAAATAAGGCATGTTCGTTGCTGGGCATCTCAATAGGTACAATAAGACTCTGACACACCCTGCCCAAATCACTCCTTACAATCATCTGTCTCTCTAGAATCTTTTGACTATATTTGGCTGCTTTTTTTTGTATATGTTCAATGTTTACCAGTGCCAACGCGGTATCAAACACGGAAGGTGCGGTAGAGTAGATGATGGGTTTTGCTCTATTAACCAAAAAAGCCACAATCTCTTTAGATGCCAAGATATACGCCCCGTATGAGCCATACGCTTTGCCCAGCGTCCCCATCTTGATGTGTCTTGGTGTTATCTGGATGCCGTAATATTCAAAGATACCCATAAGCTTTAGCCCCAGTACCCCTGCACTGTGCGCTTCATCGACGATGAGCAGGGCTTTGGCTTGCTCTGCAAGTTCAAAAATCTCTTTTTTACACAAATCACCGCCCATAGAGTAAACACCCTCCACGGCGATAATCTGTCTATGGGCTGGATGGGCAGCTAGTTTTGCTTTTAAGTCTTCCACATCATTATGCGCAAATGTCACCACCCGTTCACCCAAAAGCTGCGCCGCCATCACGCCAGAGGCATGGTACTCTTCATCCATAAAAAGCATATCACCTTTTCGTACCAGTGCTTCAATGAGTGCCATATTGGCAAGAAACCCAGAGCCTACCACTAGCCCTTCTTCAAAACCGTTATACTCCGCCATCGTAAGCTCAAACATACGGTGAATCGGGTGATACCCATTGACCAACATACTCGCTTTGGAGCTGAGTGTCTCATACTCGTTCACCAATTTAACGGCTTTTTTAAACTGTTTTTTATTGCGCGAAAGTCCCAAATAGTCATTACTCGCTAAATCTTCTAGCGTATCATCATAAAGTGTCCGCTCTCTAAATCGTCCTGCTTTTTTAAGGGCTTTTAGTTCATTTTCGTACAT
>DYTF01000031.1:0-17871 GCA_020726105.1 Sulfurovum sp.
TGGATAACCCAGCTGTAGCCTACCCTGCTTTCTATACACTCAGTACTTCCATGAGCAAAAATGAAATGCTTCAAGCAGCACTCATCGCCTTGCACAGTTTTGATTTTTCCTATTACGAGAGTGCAAAAAGTTATGAGGACATTTTTGCGATGTTTCACTCTGGTACTTTTGCCATCTATAAAGAGAAATACATTGTGGGGTATTTTGGAGGCAAGATGATGTACTTGGAGTCAAATGGCTGGAAAAGTATGCCATCAACAGAGGAGATTTTCAAGATGGAAAATTGGCTGCTTTGCTAGCGTTTTAAATAATTTAAACAAATTACAATTATAAGTTACGAATTAAGACTAATTTTATCTTATTTAGCTATACTACCAACCTATCTTAGGTACGGAAGTTTTTCATTCTTCCTCCTTTTAGAAAAAAAATATGTTCTCTTGCCCACCAACTAGAACATTCTTTATCTTTTTCCGTATCTAAGATTAAATCCCTTTTCTATTCAACTCCACCCCTTAACACATCTAAAACATTGGTCGCATAACAGCCTTTTGGCAACACAAAACCAAACTCATAGTGTGCTTTTTCCTCAACATAGGTTTTATGTATCTCTGTGACCTGTATCCAAGCGTAGCGTCTGGTACCATCAAGTGGAAGTGCCAGAGCAAAAGAGGCTTCCATAAGCCCTGCCGTACCCTCTGAAAGTTTGGCTTTTTTTCCGCAAAGCAGTCCTGCTGGTGCGATGTCTTTGTTTGCAAAACGCGTGGCTTCCTCTTCTAGATTTTCCACATTAAACAACCTACCGTAGGGGTAATGCATCATCACATCACCTTCAAGCAGTTTGAAGAAGTTGGGCTGCGATTTGGTATCTGCGAGTGAGCCTTTTGGCAAACTCATCACTTGCTCTGTCTCTTCTTCTGTAAATTTTTCAAGTAGATGATTGAGTTCCATACGCTTTGAGAGCCAGAGGTTAAAAAGATAACTTTGGTACGAGCCCATAAGGAACTCTTTTGTTTTTTTGTCGCGTATTTTGAGTGTGCCTTCACAGAGTTTTTTACCGTCTTCCCAGTTGTTGCCATCGGTGCCAAAACGCTGATTACCAAAGTAGTTCGGCACACCGTTGGCTTTGATCCACTTGAGTACAGAGTCAAGTTTGTCTTTTTGTACACCCAACACCTTTTTGAGTCGGATGTTAAAACGGTTGCCTTTGAGGTGTCCTACGCGTATTTTGTTGTTGTGGCGTGCGGTAGAGAGTATCTTGATTTTATCGTGGCTAAAGGCACTCATCTGCTCCTCAAACTTCGCAGGCAAAGAGATGTACTGTATGGTCATGGCGTACTTATCTTTGAGTCCCGCGTACCCCATTTCACGGCGTGGGATGCCGACATGATTGGAAATCACTTCGAGCATCTCCCAAGTGGTCAGCTCTTTTTTGCGTACCTGAAGCACCAGATGCTCCCCCTCGCCCGTAAAGTCATACAACGGTATCTCTTCCACGGTAAAATCACGAGGACTGGGGTTAAAGACAAATTCATTTTTGATGTTTAGGGGGTAAATGAGGTTCATGGAGTTACTTTCTATTTTGATAGAAGTATTTTAGCGCAATATGACTAGACTTTGGGTTTCCCCAAAGTCTTAAGCCAAAGCAAGTGAAGGTATTCGGATAGTTTGTCCCATATAGATTTTGTCAGCATCTTTAATCACTTCAAGATTTGCTTCGACAATATGCGTATATTTTGCGCCATTTTTGTAAAAATCTTCAGCAATACTCCACAAAGTATCACCTTTTTCTATCACATAAAAAACAGGTTCAGGCACTTCTCTTACATTGCTAGAAGCGATGAGTTCGGGGGTTAAAAGTTGCTCTGCATCAACGCTGTCGACACCTTCTATATTTCCTGCAATTAAAATCACTTTTTCTCTGGTTGGAATATCTTTAGCAAGTCCTGCTAGCGTTACTTTGCCGCCTTCTACTGCAGTCACCAGCCCTTCAACAGGTAGTGCCTCAAAAGAGGTTTCAATTTCGTTTATAATGGCTTCGCTGTTATCACCAGCACCAAAAACTTTTTTTCCCACATCACTAAAAAAATTAAATAGACCCATGGATATATCCTTTTTTATATTTATTTGAATGTAGCGATATAAGTTGCAACCGCTTCGATATCTGCATCACTCATACTTTTAACTTGACCTTGCATCAACATTCCCATACCCGCAACATTAAGCGCACCTGCTTTATATCCTTTGAGTTTGGTTGTGATTTCTTCTTGGCTTTGACCTGCAAGTATGGCAGATTTACCCAATGCTTTTGTCTTACCATCAACACCATGACAAGCTACACATTTTGTATACAAAGCACCATCAACTGTTGCAGCAGGTGCAGAAGTGACTTCTTTTACCTCTTCTTTGACTTCTTTAACCATCTCTTTTGCTTCTTCTTTGACTTCTTTAATCATTTCTTTTGCTTCTTTACCTGCATCACTCATAGCTTCTTTTGTATTTTCAACAGTTTGAACGGCTACTTCTTTTGTCTCTTGTGTTTCTTTGTCGCCACATCCTGCAAGCATCATTGTTGCTGCAACTACCGATAGTAATAATGTATTTTTCATCATCTTATTCCTTTTATTATTGTTTTATATAAAGAAAACTCAAGCCTTAAGCTTGGATTCCCATACTGCTTTTAATGTATGCCACCACTTGTGCATCCAAACCTAAGTTCTCTGCCAACTTATCCATATACTCTTGCTCCGCATCCGTATCGACCTCAATGGCAAGCAATGATGCTGCATAAATCTGTGCTGGCATCGTAGGCTCATTTTGTGCCAAACGAATGATGCTGTCGGTATCTAAAGGTGCACGCAATTGTTCTTCCATAAATGCTTTCTCTGAAGCATCCAATCCATCTGTACCCAATTTACCAAGGATTTTTTCAATCTCATCTTCATCGATATTGCCATCTGCTTTTGCAGCATTAATCATAGCCAATACAATGATTTTAGCGTTTTCGTTTAACACTTCTTCACTTTGCGTTTGGAGCGCCTGAACATTTTGCTCTTGCGCTTGTCCGGCATTTTTAAGTGCATTCAGCGCCAAAGACGCAAGCACAGCCAATGCGCCACCACCAACAGCACCTTTAGCAGAATCTGCACCCCCACCTAAAACGGAACCAATCAATGCGCCAATGCCACCTGCAGCTGCACCATTGTCAGCAAGCTTAGCAAGCATGCCGCCTAGCATGCCACTCAGTCCATCTGCACTTGCGTTTGTATTTGCACTCCCTGCCGTGTTACCGCCAAGCAAGCTACCCAAACCACCAAGGATGTCGCCCAAGGAACCGCCATTAGAACCATCATTGTTTTGACTCTCAATGGTGTTAGACACACGCGCATTCCCCGATTGTGTCATGCCTTGCTGTAAAAGCGAACCCAAAATATCAATCATGCCTGCCATTTTTTTTCCTTTTTAGTAGTATTGTCTGTTTTAAATTCTTCAACAAAACACTTCATTGTACCTTTTTGTGGTAACTTTATTATATCTTATGAGTATTTCTTTGACAGACTGTCAAAATTTACCTACCAAAGAAGATGATTTATCTGTAGTATAATGCGAAATTTGCTACAGTATATCAATCTATGTAGCATGCTATAACACTCCAAAACTAAAGGTTTTATATGAAATTTTCTGCTAAAAAACTCCTTCTTTTTGACCTAGATGGAACACTCATCAACTCTGCACCCGACCTCGCTAAGTCTGTCAATCTGATGTTGCAAAAACTCCAACGCAAACCTTTTTCTGAAGAAATCATTCATGAATGGGTCGGTAATGGAGCAATGATGCTAGTTAAACGCGCGCTTAGTGCTAAAGCGATTGTAGATGAAACACTGGATGATGGTTTGGTTAGCGATGCGCTTGAGATATTTTTTGATTTTTATTCCAAACATCTTTGTGATGACACCCACCTCTACCCTAATGTACCCCACACACTAGAAGCACTCAAAAAAAGAGGTTATCGATTGGCTATTATCACAAACAAACCTTTTGCTTTTGTAGCACCCATACTTCAAGACTTGGACATAGAGACATTATTTGAGTTTGTACTTGGAGGCGACTCATTAGATGTCAAAAAACCTGACCCCGCACCACTTCTTCATGCTTGCACAACCTTAGGCGAAGAAGTAGCGCATACTCTGATGATAGGTGACAGCAAAAACGACATACAAGCTGCCAATGCCTGTGGTATGCACTCCGTTGGTGTCAGCTACGGCTATAATTATGGGCAGAAGATAGAGGTATTTAGCCCTACTGTTGTCATTGAAAATTTTGTGGAGTTATTGGAGTTGCTATGAGTGCATCGGAGGTTAAGATAGCCATCATAGGGGGTGGTGTTGCAGGCTGCAGTGCTGCCTTGTGTTTTGCGAACTTAGGGCTTGATGTTACACTTTTCGAGAAAGAAAAAACCCTCATCAGTGGCCCTCCATGGTGTCATTTGCACGCTGGCGGTAACCTCTACCGTGAGATACCTGATGCGCAGTGCGTCTCCTTATTGAAACAGTCTATTGATTTTGTGCGGTTTTATCCTTTTGTGGTGGACTACCGCCCTACTGTAATCGCGCTACCTTTGGTAGACATCTCTACACCTGAATCACTCTTGCCTAGACTAGATTTGTTGGCGAACACATACAGACAACTCATCAAAACAGATGCACGCAATGAAGTGCTGGGCAAACCTGAGCACTACTACAAACTCTACACGCGCCAAAAACTTGAAGAACTTAAAGAAAAAGACACCGTTTCCTTGCCTCAAAACTTAGATGAATGGATGATACCAGTAGCCAAAATAATCGACCCAAATACCATACAGTTCCCACTTATCATCGTGCAAGAATATGGGCTCAATCTCTTTCGTATGGCAGCAGGTATGGCACTCATGCTAGAAGATTTGCCTAGTATGACAGTGCAAACCCAAAGTATCGTTCATGATGTACAGCAGAATGTGCACAGTGACGGTTGGAATATTTCCTATACCAAAGAGAGTATCAGCCACACCCAAACCTTTGATTATCTCATTAACGCTGCAGGTTTTAGAACAGGTAAGATAGATGACCTTCTTGGTGTGCCTTGCAAATCAATGGTAGAATTTAAAGCATCGTATGTGAGTCATTGGGAGGGCAGCAAAGAGGTGCGGTTTCCTGAGATTGTCTTTCACGGGGAACGGGGTACGCCACAAGGCATGGGGCAGTTTACCCCCTACCCCAATGGTTACTTTCAGTTGCATGGTATGACCCATGATATTACTCTCTTTGAAGAAGGGCTGGTTAGCAATACACCCTTTAGCTGTCAGCCTCAACTCAATCAAGCTTTCATAGAAAAAATAGAACAATCATGGACAGAGCAAGAAACAGTCACACGCACAAAAGCTGCCATCAGCCATCTTTCACAGTTTATACCCTCTTTTTTGAGCGCCAGAGTAGGTGCTAAACCGCTTTTTGGTGCGCAGCAAATCCCAGGAGGTGACCCTACTTTGCGTGTAGCAGAAGTCTCTTTCCCTCATGTTCGCTACGCGAGATGTGAGATTGTCAAAGTCTCTTCTGCCTTAGATATGACAGCAGCCATCGCACAAGAGTTTGTAAAACTGGGGTACTTGGAGGCAGATACAGAGCTCTTTACACAGATTTTACACCCAAATGAAGCTACACTCAATGTTATGGCAAAAACAATTGCACAAAACAGAGGCTACCCTGAGGGTTTAGCCCAAAGAAACATTTCAGACAAACAGGAGTATTTATGAGATTTTTTGTTCTGCTACATATACTGATGGCACTTTTATGTGGAGCCGAACTGAAACATATCGGTATGGGAAATTTTGATTTTTCACTTCTTGAAGATGACTATGCTGTTTATGATTCCAAAGGTAAAGTGATGAAACTTTACCGAGAAGAAAATAATCATAATCTCACTTTTATGTTTAGCCTCATTCTGCATGACAGAACGGGAAGTTGCTCTGACGGGAGCATGGAAGAGGGAAGCTATGAGATAAATGGTACAACTATAACACTCTATAGCGCGTGGAACAGAAAAGGAAAAGCCTATGATGCGCCCATTGGGTCACGCATACAAGTCTATGAACTCCAACCAAACGCAACTTTCAAACGCACCTCAAGCCGTCTTTACATCGAGACGCAACGAAAAAAACAAGACAAAAGCAGTGGCATGCAGTATCTATTTACAGCAGCAAAAAACAAACAAGAAGAAAAAGAATTTAAGGCGTATATTTCCAAGGTTGAGAGAACCTTCAATGGCACATTTGTCTTAGGTAAAGAAGCGAAACAGCTAGACGAAGAGGTACAAGAAGCCCTTGCGCGAAAAATGCACGCCCTCTGGCACTAAACACTAAAATGGTGACTTTTGCAAGGGTAACGCGTGTTATTGTTTGCGACTCTTGCAAACACGGTTAGTGGAGTATTTGTTTCATTGGCTATATCCATGAGTACTTCAAGATGCTCAGGTGCAAAGCCCACTAACATCTCATACTCTTCACCACTTAAGCCTATGGCTTCATCTATTTCAAGCAATGATTCAAATCCGTATTGATTCATATCTAACATCTTATTGGTATCACAGTAAAGTCCATCTGATATGTCCATACCTGTGCGTAAAAATCCTCTGGCTTTGGCTACAAAATCTACGCGTAATACAGGCTCAAAAAATCGTGAATCTGCCTCGATACGCTCACCCCTAAAAAGCCTCTCAAGGTCTCTCTTACTTTGACCTAAATTGCCCGTATAGGCCAACAAATCACCTTCTTCTAAACCCTTGCGCAGTAGCGGTGTAGCACTTTTAGAGATGATGGTGATACTCAGATGCAGTTTATCGCTCCCGATAGTATCACCACCGATTATCTCACACCCGTACTGAACTGCTGTCTCTTGCAAACTTTTGGTGAGTTCGTCTATCTCTTCATGTGTCATCTGTGGCGGGATGCTCACGGTGACAAGCGCATACTGTGGCTGTGCATTCATCGCGATAGCATCAGAGAGATTGACAAGCATGGCTTTACGGGCGATTTGCGCCATGCTCATCCACTGGCGTTTAAAATGTGTGTCTTCAAAAAAGGCATCCATACTGTAAAGTGTATCGCCTATGACCGCAGCATCATCACCGATGTGTGCAGAGGAGAGTTTGTTTATAAGGTAGTATTCTTTATCTTGTTTCATCATAGTTGCGATTGTAGCATATTGACTTTAAAGTACAAGCGAGGCTAGATTGAGAGCTGTGTTTTTTCATTTTTTGTAAGCAGAAAAAGTGACGATACAAAGACAATAGAACCCAAAAGGGTATTAAAAAGCATCAATGCGCCCACACTTAGAAACAGTGCTAAAAGCATCATGCCCTTATGCTTCATAAACAGAGCCAAGAGTACAGCCGTAAAAGCAACAGAGCCAAATACATCCAAATAGGCTGCTAAACCTAAAGCACTTTTTATCTCACACAAGTATGTATCTTGTTGCAATTGGCACGACTCTAAAAGTGCTTTGTTAGATAAAATGCCAAATCGTAAAGCCGCGAAGAAAGCAAAAAATGCCCCCAAATAAACAAACAATTTTTTCATCTTGCTATAGTGTAACTTTTGCGTAGCATTATAAAGAATGAATGCAAAACCCAGCGCAATAAGAACCCACACATCGGCAAAAAGATTGAGATACCCTTCTTTTAGGACAATCACTACAGAAGTTAAAATAAGTATCAGAAACGATACTTTTTCAAATCTTCCCAAAACAAAATCTTGTGTGTTTTTGCCATACAAATACAAAAAAGACAGTGCTGAAATCGCAAAAATATAAACCTCAAAGTTTCGGTATCGTCCTTCAAAAGCAAGTGCAAGATTACAGATAAGCACTAACATAAAAGAGGCAAGAAACAAAAGCGACAAGAGTGCTTCGGGTGTAAAAATTTTATTTGTAAATACATCATCTAAGCTCACAAAAAAAGGTTTTTTACCCTTACTGATAAAGAAAAGTGATAAAAAATAAATCAAAAGATGCACCACTACAACAAACAGTGCCCATAAAAACTCAAAATTACTTCTAAGCGTTACACTATATTGCTCCATTTGTAGCATAAAGAGGACAGCAAAGAGTGCATTCATGGTACTAAAGACTAGTAGTGTTTTATTTTCAATTCTTTGATTGACCAAGAGTAGGGAAAAAGTAAGAAAAAGCAACGCCGAACCCCAAGCAAGACTTTTGTAGTTTAGGAAGTTTGAGACATCGCCATGCAACACTTTTTTATCATTTCTATCAGCATCAAACAGACCCCAAAAACCACCCACAGCTCCTTCATTGACGCGTTTCCACGGTTGATCAAAGGCTTCAATGAGGTTGTATTTCCAGCCTTTTTCTTCTGCTAACTTCACAAACTCTCGTACAAAAAGTGCTTGATTGATTTTGCTTGGGAATGCATCTTCTCGCATCCTGCCCTCAGATGGCCATCCTGTCTCACCGATGAGAATGTCACTCTTGCCAAGGGTTTTTTGCACCTCTTCTCTTACCTCTTTCAGGTGAGTGATGGCATCCTCAATATTCATAGGGTCATCTTCCCAATACGGTAAGATATGTATGGTAACAAAATCAGTAGATTGGGCTACTTTAGGGTACTTGAGCCAAAACTCCCACACATCGGCGTAGGTAACAGGCACATTGGGGAGTGCCTTTTTAACTTTTTGGATGTAATCTGTTAGTTGAGCGGCTGAGGTGTCACCCCTTAGTAAGACTTCATTTCCAACTATCACCGCACGAATAACCTCTGGATATGTTTTTGCGAGTTTGACAAGTGTCACGAACTCTTTCTCTGTGGAGAGAGCATCACTACTCACCCACATACCCATATACATCTTCATATCTAGTTCTTTTACGACTTTAGGTATGGCTTCAAGTCCTACGGTTGAGTAAGTTCTGATGCAGTTTGTATAGCGTGACAAGAGTGTCAAATCGTCTCGTATCTGTTTCTCAGAAATCACCAAACCTGCATCAAAATCAAAAGGTGAGTCGTCTTTCGCAAAGGGTGCATACGAGATACATTGTAGTTTGGTGTTAGATTTTGTAGGCTCTTTAAGCATAAGTCCTTCGCCTAGAAAGAGCCAAAAAAGAACGATGACTCCTGATCCCGCGAGTATGGCAAATATTTTTTTCATAAAAACTACTTCACAGGCTCGGACAAGTGTGCCTTTTTGGCGGAACTAATCTCTATCATTCTTAAGATAATCGCTGAAACATAAGGAATGCTTTGCACAAAAAGTGTTGTCGCAAAGAGATACACCTCTACTATTTCTTGATCATTGGTAACAATAAGTGCTGCGAATGAAGCCAGAAGCAAAGTAGCCAAAATGATCTCATTTTTTATAGGATTTTCTAAACTCTTTTTACTGTTTCCACCTTTTTCTGTGCGCTTAAAAGGTAACCCATCTTTAACAAATCCATCATAAACGGCTTTAAAAATCGTAAGCTGCAAACTCATCGCTGCAATCGCACCCAAAAGCGAATGATAAAGATTGGCTTTTACGCGTGTTTTGTAGAGAACAAAGGCGTGAATGACATTGACCAAAAATGCCATCAAGATAGGTACAGTAAGGGCTATCGTAGGGATGGTTACACCCACAAAAATAATCACAGGTACCCAGATAATATTTAAAACTGATGCGATTGTACCGAGTGCATCAGAAAGCCAAAAAAACCACCCTGCAATAAAATGATACTTCTGCGACGGTGTCAATGTTGTAGAAGAGGGCTTAAAGTGATGCCAGTGTTTTTTGAGTATCTGTATCGCACCATACGCCCAGCGATGACGCTGATTTTTAAAAGCTTCTATCGTGTCGGGGAGTAAACCAAAGCCGTAACGACGATTGGTATAATGCCCTACATACCCTGCTTCAAAAAGTCTAAGTCCTAGTTCACTGTCTTCAACAATGGTGTCCGTATTCCATTGCCCTACTTCATCAAAAGCGGACTTTCGTACCATCAGCATCGTTCCATGTGCTACGATGGCATTTTCTTCATTACGCACCACCATGCCGATGTCAAAAAAGCCTGCATACTCAGCATTCATCGCAGTCTTCAGTAGAGACTCTTTCCCGTCTCTATGGTCTTGTGGGGCTTGCACTAAAGCAACTTTAGCATCATCAAAAATAGGCACCAAATCCACCAGCCAGTTTGGAGTGATAACATAATCAGCATCAATAATCGCCAAAATCTCAGTTTTAGGATTAGCATACGCCAATGCATCATTGAGTGCACCTGCTTTGAAGCCTGTACAAGTAATATCAAGATACACAAAGCGTGAACCGAGTTTTTCGCACAGAGCCTTTATGGGTTCTTTATAGTGCGCTTCTGGAGTATTATTGATGATAACTAAAACTTCAAAATGAGGATAATTGAGCTGTGAGAGCGCCAGCAAAGTCTCTTCTAGTACATGGGGTTGCTCTTTGTATGCAGGGACATGGATGCTCACAAAAGGCACGCGTTCTGATCTGAGGTCAAGAGGGATGAGTCTTTGAGGCTTAAGCCCGATGGTGCATCTAAAAAGCTCGTTCGCCTTAGCGAGAGTTATCACCGTAAGTGGTATCATGAGTATGGTTCCCATCACCCACATCACCCACACACCAAAATTCATATAATGTGTAAACGGATACACGGCCGACATCACAATACCGAAAGAGACGCCCTGTGCCGCCAAACCATAGGTCATCGCATGTAAAAAATTGATTTGTTGATTGCGCAACCCAAAAAAAGTCAGTAGTGCGCCTAGCAAAGCTGCCACTATCATCTGGATAAACCAATACGGCTCAGTTACAACCGCACCTTGAAAGCTAAACTTTTGATGTCTATATGCATCAAAAATACCCCAATACTGCCCAACACCCCCTTCATCTTTTCCTTTCCAAGGCTGATCAAAAGCCTCCAAAAGATTGTACTGTATGTGTTGTTTTTTGGCAAAAATGAGAAATCGCCTAATCACAGTTGCTTGATTTTCAGGGTTTGCTACCGAACCTTCATTGTTGTAGCCTTGGCTCGGCCATCCAAACTCACCGACGGTAATAGCCTTACCCTTAAAGGTTTTTTTGATACTTGCATATACTTCTTGAAAAAACTGCATAAATTGTTCGGCTTTAATGGTTTCCCAGTATGGCAAAATATGGATATTGATATAATCGACCTCTTCCCCCAAACTTGGATTATCTATCCAAAGATTCCAAACCTCTGCTGTACTCACAGGGGGTTCGTATTTACGATAAGGATACTGTTTGTTGATGTCATAAACCATTTTTTTAATATCACGAATCACGACAACCAACTGCTCAAGCGTCAAATCTTTACGAAGAAGTACTTCGTTTCCGACAATAATAGATTGGATACTGGTGTAATATTCATGAATAAGATTTTTAGCGAGCTGAATCTCTTTTTCATTTGCTTTCGCATCAGAAGAGAGCCAAAAACCAAAATGCACTTTCATGCCAAGTTGTTTTGCAGAGGGAAATACCTTCTGTGCATCTTCTGCTGAATAAACGCGAATCTGATTGGTAAAATGTTTCAAAAGATTGAGATCGCGATAAATCTCTTCTTCACTCAAAAATTCTTTGTTACTTCCACTACCATAGGGTGCATAAGAAAGCGACTGAATGACATCTTTTGCATCGGGTGGAGAGACAACCTTGTCATCATTTCCTAGCCAAAAAAATATCTGCAACAGTGATGCTAAAAGTAACGCGCTTATAATGTACCTCAATGTATTTCCCGCTTTCAACTAAAATAAAACGAATTATATATGAAGTGAGTAGTTACATTGATTAAATAGCAATTAAAACCATCCTTTGAGCATCAGATGCCAGTACATCGGCTTAATTACGCGCAAATCAAACTCCCACCACATCCATCGCGGTTTAGCGGGATCTAAAAAAGGTAGTGTCGGTGCTAAACCGTTATAGTTAAATTCTGCCATAATAATCTCACCATAGCCTACTTTAAGTGGACAAACAGTGTAGCCATCAAATTTTTCTGAAAGTGTTTTTTCTTCTAAATGCGCAACAAGGTTAGCAACGACGATAGGTGCTTGGTGTCTAGCAGAACCACCCGTTTTACCCATAGGAATACCACATACATCACCGATACCAAATACATTTTTATATCGTAGATGTTGTAAGCTAACATCATCTACTTCGAGCCAGCCTTTAACTGCACCTTTTTGCCATCCCAAAGGTGAATCCACAATCGCTTGTGGTGCTGACATAGGCGGAACGATATGGATAAAATCATACTTTAATGCTACTTCTCTTTTGTCTTCTTCGATCTCATACTCTTCGAGATCTTCATCATACTCCCCTTTGATTTCATAAATCTCTTCAAATGTAGCGACTTTATTGTTGACATCTATGGCCACTAGTGTATGGCTAAACTTGTTAGTGATACTGTCATATCGTTTTTGTTCTTCAAGCAATGATGCAGCAATAGTCGGTTGACTAAACAATGTCTTAGTCGGTGTAGCAAAAATATACTGCGCACCCAAGCCCACTTCTTTAAGATAATCTGCACTCAGATAGAGTATCTTTTGCGGTGCACCGCCACATTTAATGGGTGTAGCAGGTTGTGTATAGATAATGACTGGTTTTGTGCCAGAAAGGGCAGCATTTTTAAGCGTATCAAACCATTCCCATGTGATCTTAGCACCCTCTGCTGTACCTTTTTCCAAATCATTTAGATAGACACTTGAGATACCATCTTTACCAATATCTTCTTTACTTAAACCTCTAATCCACTCATAATGGTAGACAAGTCCTGTAGCTACTACCATATAATCATACGGTACCACTTCACCTTTACGCGTCGTTACTTTGTTGTTGTCTGGATCAAAAGATGCGACTTCATCTTTTATCCAACGGACATCATCGGGAATAAAGTCTTGATTTTCCTTGACAATATCATCAAGCGTATACAAGCCAGCAGCCATAAATATCTGACCTGGCTGATAGAGATGTTTTTCATTGGGAGCGATAAGAGTGAGTGTTGCATTAGGTAATGCTCTTCTTAGTCTGGCCAATGCCATAATGCCTCCCGAACCGCCACCCACTACTAAAACATTGACTGCTTGCATACTGCATGTGTCTTTACTTTCTTCAGCTTGCAGTGAAGGACTCATGCCCATCATGGTTGCCGCACCGCCTACGCCTATCATTTTAAGCGCTGTTCTTCTGCTTATTCCTTCTTCTGTTTCTGCTTGTAATGCTTTAATCACCGCGGTACTATGCGGTATTTTTTTTACTTTCATTGTCTTTTCCTTGCATGATTTAATCTTCATTATAAATTAAAAAAAATTTATGAAAACTGAAAGAATGGTTTATTGGAGCTATATCATCGAATATTACAGTTTAAGCCAATCAATACATCGTCAAAATGCACAAATATGCTTATATAAAAGCTAACTAGCACCATTTAGCCCTCTTGTGTTATAATGCTTTGAATACAAATACAAGGTCGTTCCACCGTGCAAACCCCACCTCCTAAAACACAAAAATTTATCTTAAAGCTTTTTCCAGAGATTATGGTGAAAGGTTCTACTGCTAAAAGACAAATGGTGGGGCAACTCTATAATAATCTTGTCAAACTCCTCATGCGCTACAGTTCAGAGATAAGCATTAAAAAATTTTCTGATAAAATTGAAGTGGTTACGCCTCTTAGCTACCTTGCCGAGGTACGCCAAACACTGCTAGATACTCCTGGAATCGAGCAAGTACTTGAAGCTTTGCAGTTTGATGACATCGAAACACTTGAACAGATAAATACACAGGTCAATGAGATTGTTGGAGCAAATATCACAGGTAAAACCTTTGTTGTCCGCGTAAAACGAACAGGAAAACACCCTTTTGGCTCACCCGAGATAGCACAAAGTCTTGGAGAGTATCTGCTCCTCTACAACCAAAGTAGCAAAGTAGACCTTCATCACCCTCAAGTGACAATCTATCTCGAACTCATCCATAAACAACTCAATATCATCACCGCCAAATATGCGGGGCTGAGTGGCTTTCCTCTGGGGACACAAGGAGACATCCTCTCACTCATGTCTGGCGGTTTTGACTCTACGGTGGCTTCTTATCTAAGCATAAAAAGAGGTATCAAAACGCATTTTATCTTCTTCAATCTAGGAGGTATTGCCCATGAGATAGGTGTAAAACAGGTTGCTTTTTATTTGTGGAATAAATTTGCTTCTTCACAGCGTGTCTCTTTTGTCTCAGTGCCCTTTGATGCGGTCATTGAAGAGATATTTCGCTCTACTCACGAAAGCTACATGGGTGTAACACTTAAAAGATTGATGCTCATGGCTGCTGAAAAAATCGCCAACGAAATGGGAATAGATGCGCTACTCACAGGTGAAAGTGTCGCTCAAGTCTCTTCTCAAACCCTGCGCAATCTTGCACTCATCGACCAAGCCACTTCCAAACTGGTGTTGAGACCTCTTGCTAGCATGAACAAGCCTGAGATTATCAATATCGCCAACACTATTGGTACGCGCCGTTTTGCTGAAAATATGCCTGAATACTGCGGCGTTATCTCTAAAAACCCCATTACGCATGGCTCTTATAAACGCATGGAAAAAGAGTCCAAACGCTTTGACTATGGCGTACTAGATAAAGCCATAACTGATGCCGTAACCATCTGGGTGCATGACATCATCGAAGATATCACTGCCAGTGCCCCTGTTGAAATCGTTCAAGAATTAAAAGACACCGCGTATGTGGTTATTGATATTCGTACTGAAAATGACAGCATTGAAGTGCCATGTAAAAGCATAAAAATCCCTTTTTATCAACTCAAAACCGAGTTTATGAAACTTCCTCAAAATGTGGAGTATCTTCTGTACTGTGAAAAAGGTGTCATGTCCCAACTCCATGCCCAATACCTAAGAGATGCACACAATGCACAAAATATAAAAGTTTACAGACCTAAGTAAAAAGCCGTAAGCAAAACGCTAGGATGTTAATGTTAGATTTTGTTTTTACTTAGAATTGATGAGATAAATTGTGGATTTATGGAAAAGTGATGCTGTGGCGGACAGTCTGAGATTCGAACTCAGGGTACCCTTACGAGCACGCATCCTTAGCAGGGATGTGGTTTCAGCCACTCACCCAACTGTCCATGTTTTGTGGATGAGATTATAATAAGATTGCTTTAAATAAAAGCTTAAAAAACATCATTTTTTTATTGTTATGCGTATTTTTAGGAAAATTGATAAAAAATTGATTATGATTTCACTCTACATTGACACAAAAGGTTTACGATGCTGAAAAAACTCACACCACTGATCGTTCTGACGCTTTTTGCTGCAGGTGCGTACCTCATGATAAAAGGTATGGATAACGCAGTCTTGATGACAAAACCCGACAAAGAGACTAAAAACTAGCCATAACGCTGAGTATCTCTGCTACTTTCTTTTGGGGATTGTCCGCTTTATAGATGGGACGCCCTACCACAGGAAAGTCAACCCCTTCACTGTGTGCAAGCTCAAGCGTAGCAACACGCTGCTGATCACCTGCATCTTCACCAAACGGTCTGATGCCAGGGCAAAGTGTCAAAAAAGTTTGACTTGTGGCATTTTTGATGGCTCTACTTTCATAGGCAGAACAGACCACACCGTCTAAACCGTTGGCGTAACTCATTGTTGCAAACTGCTCAGCTTTTTGGGCTATGCTTTTTTCATACACCGCTTGAAAATGTGTTTCATCAAAAGAAGTCAGAGCCGTCACGGCAAGAACCAGCGGTCTTTTTTCGTAGTTTGCGAGTCTTTGCATCACGGTTTGCATTGCCACTTCTCCAGCTGAAGCGTGGATGTTGAACATATCTACACCCAGTTTGGCTATCTCTTCAGCCGCATCTGCCATGGTGTTGGGGATGTCGTAGAGTTTAAGATCAAGAAATATCTTAAACTCGGGGTTCATGGCTTTTAAGGCTTCTATAAACAGTTTTCCATCACGGATATAGGTTCTAAATCCCACTTTCATCCAAATATTGTAGGGTTTAAGCAAGCTTGCCAATGCCAAATTTTCTTCAGCCGAGGGCAAATCTAACGCAACACATAATTCCATCGTTCAAACCTCTTATCTTTTAGTGGTATAATTATACTTTAAAATCAATAAAGGGCTTCTCTAGCCCCAACATAAGGACACAGACACATGTTTGGAAAAAAAACAAAAAGATATGACATCGTACAAAGCGTAATGGATACCTACAATTATGCCAAATTTACCACTTCAAAAGGCGTCATTTGGGTCAAACTCTACACACAGGATGCACCCAATACAGTAGCAAACTTTGCACATTTGGCGGAGACAGGATTTTACAATGACCTCAAATTTCACAGAGTCATCTCTGGATTTATGGCACAAGGCGGCTGTCCGCACTCTAAAGACAATCCAGCAATGGCAGGTACAGGCGGGCCTGATTGGGCAATCGATTGTGAAACAGACACCAGCGCACACGCGCACAGAAGAGGCACACTCTCTATGGCACACGCAGGACCAAACACAGGCGGAAGCCAGTTTTTCATCACTTTTGTACCAACGCCTCACCTCGATGGTGTGCACACGGCATTTGGTGCGATTGAAGCAGACGATACAGAGTCTTTTATGGTACTTGATGGCATCAAACAAAACGATGTAATCGAATCGATTGAAGTAGTCGCTTCAAGAGCCTAATCCATCCCAAAGTCAGGATACCCTCCTGACAGACCTCAAGGAAAATGCATGTTCGGACACTACCGCGTTGCAGCCGCAGTCAACACAAGCGTCGTAGGCAATCCTGCTAAAAATGCCGAAGAAATCTTAAAACTTATCTGTCAAGCCGAGCAAAAAGAGGTTTGTGCCATTGTATTTGCTGAGCTCACCCTCACCGGATACACTGCCAGTGATCTTTTACTCAACCAAACGCTTCTTGGCGCACAAAACGAATCTTTGGGTTATATATTAAAAAATACTCAGAAGAAAGCCCTCGTTGTTATCATCGGTGTGGCGGTTCTTGATGCAGACAGGCTATACAATTGCGCGGCTGTGCTTCAAAGCGGAAAGATACTCGGACTTGTACCTAAAACCTATCTGCCAAACAAAAAAGAATTTTACGAGAAACGGCACTTTGCTTCAGGGCGTGACATCACAAACCATCACATAGACTTCTTGGATACCCAAGTACCTTTTGGAGTAGACCTGCTCTTTACGGACAGAGCCGATATGACATTTGGCGTAGAGGTATGCGAAGACCTGTGGGCGGTCACCCCACCCTCACTTCAAATGGCAAGCAATGGCGCAAACCTCCTTTTCAACCTCAGTGCGAGCAACGAACTCATAGGCAAACATCTTTACAGAGAAGAGTTGGTGCGCACACAAAGTGCGCGTTGTATGGCTGCGTATGTGTATGCCTCAGCGGGTGTGGGTGAGTCAAGCACGGACACTGTTTTTGGCGGGCACTGCATCATCAGCGAGTACGGCTCTACCCTTGCCCAAAATGAACGCTTTAGCCTAGAGTCTAATCTTATCACGGCAGATGTGGACTTAGAGCGTCTGAGCTGGCTTAGACTGAACGAATCAAGCTTTGGTGATGCAAAACGCATACCAACCAGACGCATCACACTCAGCCAACTGCCTAAGCTCACCAGGATTGACCGCAGTTTTAGCCCCATGCCTTTTGTGCCCTCACGCACAGAAGATAAAACACAACGCTGTGATGAGATAGTCCAGATACAAGCACACGGACTCATCAAACGCATGCGCCATACACAGATAAAAAAAGCCCTCATAGGCATAAGCGGCGGACTAGACTCCACACTTGCCCTGCTTTCAAC
>DYTF01000031.1:17971-19226 GCA_020726105.1 Sulfurovum sp.
GGTATCCCTAAAACGCTTATACAGTATGTCATCGGGTATTTTAAATCCGATGTTTCCATAGCAGACATACTAGAAGACATTTTAGCCACGCCCATCAGTCCCGAACTGCTTCCCCATAAAGAAGATGAAATCACACAGGAAACAGAGAGTATCGTAGGGCCTTACGAACTTCATGACTTCTTTTTATACCACTTTATCAAGTACGGAGCTAAACCATCTAAAATCGTACACTTAGCTACCATAGCGTTTGATACTAAATACGATGAAGAAACAATCACGAAGTGGCTGTCTGTTTTTCTCAAGCGTTTTTTCACCCAACAGTTCAAACGAAGCTGTATGCCTGATGGCCCTAAAGTCGGTACGATTTCTCTTAGCCCCAGAGCAGACTGGAAGATGGCAAGTGATGTGGATTTTGAAGTTTGGTTGGAAGACCTTAATGAAAAATAGATTAGAATGCAGCCACAATCAACAAGGCTTATTTATAGCCTTTTCAATAAAAAAGGAAAAACAATGGCAATTATCGATTTAAAAAAAGAACACTCATTGTACGATGAAAACAACCAAGAAGCGAGCATCAACTACCAAGGTCATGGCGCAGCATTTCTTAAAAAAGATCTCAGTGAACCGTTACAGTATTGTGATGACTTAGACCGAAGTGAAGCTGACGCACTCTTTAATGCGCATGAGACATACTATTTTGGTGATGCTTCTTTGGAATGGACATTTGCATCACAACTTCCTATGGGTAAAGGCAAAATCGCAATGTGGTTTGCGAAGTACTGGAAAAACGGTTATTATGAAGCACCATATGAAGGATAAACACTCAATATGTTTTTTAAAAAAAATTATTTTCAAACCTAAGGTTATATCTTTAGAAAATAGGCTACAATATAGCTGAAGAAAGATGAGGTTCGAGTTCATCTGTCGTGTTTTAAGTGTTACAGCTAGACCCGAAAGACTCTCTCCGATTTTAGATTCCGCTTGAATAGGGAAACCCTAGAAGTGTAAATTTTTACCCAAAGGTATAACAATGGCAGAACTAGTCAAAGGTACAGTTAAATGGTTTAACGACGAAAAAGGTTACGGATTTATCCAACAAGAGAATGGTGGAGATGATGTATTCGTACACTTTCGTCAAGTAAACAATAATAATGGCGGTCGTGTAACATTGGCTGAAGGTCAAGGCGTAACATTTGAAGTAGGTCAAGGTCAAAAAGGCCCACAAGCTGAAAATGTAACACCACTCTAGTAGTGG
>DYTF01000032.1 GCA_020726105.1 Sulfurovum sp.
TCGATGCAAACGAAGGTTTTGTACCCGTCGTCGTTCATATCAGCCATCTGTTTCGACTTTTCTATCCAAGGATTCCATACCACGGTGGAGTTAGAGCCTGTTTGTTCTATGGTTGTTTTATGAATGTCGTCTTGTAAGATGATATTTTTTTCGGGGTTAAAATAGACTCTGTCTATCTCTTTGTCGATGATGAGTGCATCTTTTTGCGTCTCTTTCGTCTGACTTAGAGCGTCATAATACACCTTATCTTGAAACCCGTAGAGCGACACTTCACTGGTGTTGCTTACTAAAAAATAGGTATGCAGTGCTGCGCCTAGTTCAAACGGTTGGCTATCTGTATTTTTAACCTCCAAAGCCACATCCAGTCTCTCACCCACCCTAAAGTGCATCGTGGCTTCAAACTGAAACGGCCAGAGACTCAAAGTAAATGCATTGGGTGTGAGTTTTAGAGTGACACTTGTGCTACCATCCATCTGCTCCTCTTGGCTAATAAGAGTCCATTCCTGTGTACGCCCAAAACCATGCTGAGGCAAGGTTGCATCCTCTTTATGTTTACCAAACCATGGAAAACACACAGGTATACCGCCCCTGATGGCTTTTCCTTCCTCAAAATACGCTTTGTCGCTACACCACACTAACGCAGGTTTTTCTTCTGCTTTATACTCAAAGAGGTGTGCACCTTGCAGTGCTATCTTGGCATGGGCATAGGGGTTGTGTATCTCTAGGTATCTAAACCCGTTATGAAATGTTTTAAGCTCTATCATCTAAGTCACTTACAAGCGTGCTATAAAGTCCAGAGCCTATCACCTTGTAAACAATGGGTGCTTCAAAAGAGTCATCTATTCTCACCCCGCCTATGATGGCTACAGGGTGTTTGGAAGATTTTGCAATATCAAGCAAATCTTCACCACCCACATGGGCTTCACTTTTGGTACTCGTAGCACGGTAAGCACCCAAACCGATATAGTTCAAATCCAGTTCGTTTGCTTCCGCAATCTCTTCTTTGTTGTGTGTTGAAAGTCCTAGTAGTTTAGAACCAATTTTTTCTCGTATCAGACGGATTGCAACTTTAGGCTCATGGCTGTATTTGC
Source organism: Sulfurovum sp. (assembly GCA_020726105.1). Taxonomy (GTDB): domain Bacteria; phylum Campylobacterota; class Campylobacteria; order Campylobacterales; family Sulfurovaceae; genus Sulfurovum. The sequence goes on from DYTF01000032.1 coordinate 1,092, forward strand.
GTCTATCTTCCTGTCCTATATGCAGACCATCAGCGTAGTCGATCAGCTCGATGCTGTCATTGATGATGAGTATGCCAGTATAGATTTTTCGTATGTCAATCAAATCGGATTTTTTCTCTTCGAGGCTAGCATTTTTATTACGGTATTGCAACATAACTATATTTGGAATGGTGTTAAGATGAAGAATGAAATCAGACAAAGAGACATCTTTAGCCAAAAGCGTCTCTTTGTCTAGGAGGGCATAAATCATGACGAGGATACAGGTGTTTCTTTTTTAAAAAACCTCAAAAAATCTGCGAGTGTCTGATGGATGACATCACGATCTACTATCATATCGATGAGTCCATGTTCAAGCAAAAACTCCGAACGCTGAAACCCTTCAGGCAAATCTACACCGACGGTTTGCTTAATGACTCTTTGCCCTGCAAATCCGATGAGCGCACCTGGTTCAGCTATGATGATATCACCCAACATCGCAAACGATGCAGAAACACCACCCATCGTAGGATCAGTCAAGATAGAGATAAAAGGTAAACCTTTCTGTCCTAATCTGTTGAGAGCGGCAGATGTTTTTGACATCTGTAACAAAGAGTAGGTACTCTCTTGCATACGCGCACCACCTGAAGCTGACACGATGATAAATCCGCACTTTTTCTCCATCGCCCTATTGATTCCACGCACGATTTTTTCACCCTCAACAGAGCCAAGACTACCACCCATAAAAGAAAAGTCAAAGACGACTATCTCAGCATCCAAGCCACCAATTGTACACGAACCACTGACCACTGAAGAGGTTTTTCCTGTGCGCGCTTTTTCTTCTTCGAGGCGTTTTTTGTAGGGTTTTTTATCTGAAAACTTGAGTGGATCCGTGGGTGCTAAAGAGGCATCATGCTCTACAAATGAGCCTTTATCTACGATGGATTCGATGCGTTTTTCAGCAGTGATACGAAAATGATGGTTACATTTGGGGCAGACATTTTGTTTGGCTTCAACCTCTTTATAAAACATGAGTGCCGTACACTTAGGACATTTTATCCACTGGTTGGTTGTCTGTTGCGCGGTGGCGACATCCTTTTTCATACTTCCAAAAATTTTTCCAAACATCGCTAATCCTCTTTCTGTGCTCGCGCAAGCATCAATGCTTCTATCTTGTCTGCTACAGATTTTTCTTTTGATACTATAACATAATCAGCCTCAACAATGACTTCAAGCCCCTCGCAAAGTGCCAAACCCGCAGCAAAATCATAGATACGAAATGCTCCCACAAACAGTACATACTTCACAGTATGGGCATACGCAAGCGAAAGTGCTACAGCACCTGGAGACCTGAACTTCAAGCCTTCTTTATCGAGTGCGGCTACAACAAAGGGATTGGCATAGGCTTTTTCAAACAGTCCTATCTCAGCAGTCGGTGAGCTGTGTGGGATGTGAAAGTGCGTAGAAAAAAGTTTGCCTTGGCGTAAACCTGAGGTTTCAGATTTGATGAAAATATCGCCATTTGTAAGATTACATACCACCGCTGCATCCAAAATACCTTCAGCATTGATCTTGGCAACAGAAGTACCATAATAAGGAAAGAGAGACAAAGCATTCGCCGAACCATCGAGAGGATCGATGATAATCTGCGCTTCGCCCTCACCGATGATGCCACTCTCTTCAGACTCTATTTGTCCAAACGAGCCTAAGTGTTTGACAAAAACAGCTTCGGCAAACAAATCAAGCCCAGAGCTAACATCCCCGCCTGCACCCACCGCTTCTTTTTCAAACCAAGAGACATCAAACCCCTCTTTAATTGCCTCTGCTATCTCTTCATTGGCTTTGATACAGGCTTCTATAAATGCTGTCATCTTTGAGGCTTATTCGCCTTTTTTTCCTGCAACGATGGTTGGTAGTACACCCCTTGGTGCAACCATCCAAAACTTTCTAATCTCAGTTCTAAAATGATCCAAGATGTACTGTGCACGCTTCGAGCCTGTTTTTTCTGCGTAGTCTTTAAGTAAGGCTTTAAGCTCAAACATCTCCGTATCCCACTCATCGGTGTCGATACGAATCGGCTCAACCAGTTCAGGGTTTACTTTTTCATAAAAGCCGCCTTCAGTGTCATAGACAAACGCCTTACCGCCTGTCATACCTGCACCGAAATTCACACCTGTTCTACCTAGTATCACCGCTGTACCACCCGTCATGTACTCACAAGGATGATCTCCTGTACCTTCCACGACTGTCACGGCACCTGAGTTACGCACAGCAAATCGTTCACCCACTTTTCCATGCACATAAAGCGTACCGCCCGTTGCACCATACAGACAGGTATTTCCACCCAACGCAAACTCCGTGCCTGCATTCTGGGAGGTTATCACGATGCGACCCCCATTCATGCCTTTACCGATGTAGTCATTTGCCGCACCCTCAACATTGATGCAAATCCCCTTAGACATAAACGCGCCCAAAGATTGCCCTGCTGTCCCTTTTACATTTAAAGTAATTGTATCTTCAGGCAACCCAACATTACCGTACAAAGCAGCTATTTCACCCGAGATTCTAGTTGCAAAACTTCGGTTGAGATTAGAGATGTTTTTATGGAGCGTAATAGGCTTAGACGGGTCTTTGATTATCGGCATCAACTCTTTGATGAGTTCCTGCTCAAATTCATTTTTATCATACGGCTCATTCGATGTCACTTGACAGGTATTGACCCCATCTAGTTTATACAAAAGCTCTTCAAAGTTAAATTTTTGAGCAAGTGTATCATCAATGACTTGCAACAAATGGTTTTGCCCAACAATCTCACCCAATGTTTTATACCCCAGTGTTGCGAGTATCTCTCTTACTTCTTCACCCACAAAAGTAAAGTAGTTAATCACTTTTTGTACATTACCACTAAACCGTTCTCTTAGCTGTGGGTCTTGTGTTGCCACACCTACAGCGCAGGTATTGAGGTGACAGACTCTGAGCATGATACACCCGACGATGACCAAGGCACCTGTACCAAAGGCATACTCTTCTGCACCCAAGATGGCTGCTTTGACGACATCCAAACCTGTTTTAAGTCCGCCGTCTGTCTCAAGTGTCACTTGTCCTCTGAGGTTATTGGCTTTAAGTGCATTGTGTGCTTCAATCAGACCCAATTCCCATGGATTTCCTGCAAACCTGATGGAGCCTATGGGTGCTGCGCCCGTACCACCGTCTCCACCTGAGATGATAATCTTATCGGCATAGGCTTTGGCGACACCTGCAGCGACAGTACCCACACCTGCGGTGGAGACAAGCTTCACGGCTACTCTGGCATTGGGATTGATTTGTTTCATGTCAAAAATGAGTTGCGCCAAATCTTCGATAGAATAAATGTCATGGTGTGGTGGTGGTGAAATGAGTGTGATACCTGGTTTGGTAAAACGCAAAGTTGCGATGAGTGGGGAAACTTTGCTTCCTGGGAGTTGTCCACCCTCACCTGGTTTTGCACCTTGGGCTACTTTAATCTGTATCTCTGTAGCTGAACGCAGATACTCAGGCGTGACACCAAAACGCCCTGAAGCAATCTGTTTAATGGATGAGTTTTTGATCGTTCCGTAACGCGCAGGATCTTCGCCACCCTCACCTGAGTTCGACTTCGCTCCGATGGTATTCATCGCTGTTGCCAGTGTTTCGTGTGCTTCTTGTGAGATAGACCCCATAGACATCGCAGCAGTTGAGAAGCGTTTGAAGATTGCAGAAAGCGGTTCTACTTCATTGATGTCTATCGGTGCTCTGTCAGTTTTAAGTTCATAAAAATCGCGGATAAACTTTTTATCTCTGCCATTGACTAAGCGTTGGACTTCGGTATAGTCCTCTTTTTTGCCTGATTCTGCACAAGTTTGGATGGCTTTGATGGTAGGACGAGAAAAATCATGATACTCTTCGCCTTTTCTGTATCGGTAGTATCCGCCTCTATATAAACTATTTTTCTCACCTTCAAGTTCCGGCCAAAAGGCACGCTGATGATTGGCATTGAGTCGTGCGTCAATGTCATCATAGCCCAAGCCATACAAAAGTCCTTTTGCAGCAGGGAAACACTCCGAAAGTATCTCTTTACTAAGCCCAATCACATCAAAAAGACTGGAGTTTCTATACGAGGAAATCGTTGAAATACCCATCTTGGACATGATTTTCAACAACCCAGCACCCATTGCTCGTCTAAACTTTTTAAGGGTCGGGTTGACATCTTCACTACCTTCCTCAAGTTGAGCCACCGTGTAGTAAAGCAGATAAGGGAAAATCGCTGCTGCACCAAAGGCTATCATGCAGGCTGCCGTGTGCGGATCAAACACTTCTCCTGTCACGGCTACCATACTCGTGAGGTGTCTGAGTTTTGCTTTTAGTAGTGCTTGACTGAGTCGTCCCACTACCATCAGCATAGGAATGACTTTTGTCAGCTCATCCATATTTCTATCATCCAAAAGTATGGTTCTTACGCCCCTGTCTCTAACATCAGCAATAATCGTTTCAACAAGCCTCTCAAGCGAGCTTTTTAGGTCTGAACTATAGGTCGTATCATACTTTCCTATCTTATACGCAGGGTCATACTTCTCGTTACTCTCGTCCCCAAACTCTTGAAGAATGCAAAATTTCTCAGCTGACATCACTGGAAGAACCGTTTTAAGTCTTTTGGCATGTTCTGCATCATCGGCTAACACATTTCGTGCTTCACCAAAACCTGTGTTAAGACTCATTACGGTTTTTTCACGAATGGGGTCTATAGGTGGGTTCGTTACCTGTGCAAATTTTTGTTTAAAAAAGTCTGTAAAGTTTCGCTGCTCATCTGAAAAAGCTGCCAAAGGCGTGTCATCGCCCATGGAGCCTGTTGTCTCCTTGCCTTCAGCTATCATAGGCTTAATAATCTCTTTCATCACCTCTTGCGTGTAGTTGAAGTAGCGTTGTTTAGCTTCCATATCGCCGTAATGCGTAGAACACTTTTCAACCGATGCTGATGGGACATGTTCTTGCAGATAACTCATATTTTGACCCAACCACTTATCGTACGGGTGAGCCGATTTGATGTAGTCATCTATATCGCCTGTTTTAAGCACCTTTGCGTGCTTAAGATCGATACCCATCATTTCACCTGATTGCAATCTGCCTCGCTCAACGATGTCTTCTTCGGGGATTTGAAGCACGCCATACTCTGAAGAGATAAGAAGTCGATTGTCTTTGGTGCGAATGTATTTAGCAGGTCTAAGTCCGTTTCTGTCGAGTACACACCCGATGTAGCGACCATCTGTCATACTCACAGCAGCCGGCCCATCCCAAGGCTCAAAACAGGTACTTGCATACTCATAAAAAGCTCTGAGTTTTGTATCCATTTGTGGTGCATTGTGCCAAGGCGCAGGGATGAGTGAACGGGCTGCCTTGAAAAAATCAACACCATTGACGCGTAAAAATTCCATAAAGTTATCTAAACTTGCCGAGTCGCTCATGCCGTTTTGTATGACGCCAGTCAGTCGTGTCATCTCTTCATCGGTAAAAACGGTTGACTTTGCTGCTGCCATTTTAGCCGCGACATTAAAGCGGTTTGCGGTGACAGAGTTGATTTCACCATTGTGTGCGATCATTCTAAACGGCTGTGCAAGTTTCCACTGTGGCAAAGTATTGGTGGAGAAACGCTGATGAAAGAGGCAAAATGAGATTTCAAAGGCTTCATCAGCAAGGTCTTTATAAAACTCTTTAATGTGCGTAGGCATCACAAGACCTTTGTAAGAAATCACCGATGTCGAAAAAGAAGGGATATAAAAGTTTGTATCTTCTGTCAACTCTGATTCTATCTCTTTACGACAAAGATAGACTAAGGCTTCGAAGCGGTTGCTAGCCACTGCAGATTGTGCTGCGACAAATACTTGCTTTATCATAGGAAGTGATGCGAGTGCCTGCTCCCCTAGAGCATTGGTATCTACGGGTACAGTTCTAGTATAAAGGACTTTAAGGTCATTGCGTTCACACACTTTTGTGATGACATCAAAGTCATTTTCATTGCTTGAAAACACCATCGCTACGGCGTACATATCGGGTAACTCTCTGCCGTGAACTGCTGCTTCTTTGGAGAAAAAGGCTCTAGGAAGGGAGAGCAAAAGACCTGAACCATCTCCTGTTTTGCCGTCAGCCGCGATAGCGCCTCTGTGCATCATGCGTGAAAGTGAGGTGATAGCATCTTCTAGGTTTTTGTGTGAGGGTATGTTGTCGATTGATGCCAAAAGTCCAAATCCACAGTTATCTTTAAATGATGTAAATAAATCTTGCATTGCTTAACCTTAAAAAATATATACTCAGAATACCATATAGTCTTCTCAAATGGCTTGGATTATACTTAATCGTTCGTTATGACTTGTTTAAGCATAGCCCTTATTGCGCCAGCAAAGTACAAAGCACTGCCTAATTTTTAACATCTTTGATTATAATAGAAAAAAATTATGGGGTGTGGTATCAAAGGATTTATTCTTTCGGTGAGAAAAGCTAGAGACGAGGACTCGATTGTGCTCATTTTAAGTACCACAGAGGTCAAAACCTACTACCGTTTTTTTGGCGCTAGGCACTCTATCTTGCAGCTTGGGAACCTTGTAGACTTTGAGGTTGAAGGAGAAGGCTCAAACTTCCTTCCTAGACTTCGATCTCTTTCCCACATGGGATTTTCTTGGCTTTTTGACAAAAACAAACTCTTGCTTTGGCACAATTTTATCAAAAAGTTTGAACCCCATCTCAAAGATACCCATGAAGTTGAAAGCTTCTATTTTGATTTATTATTTGCCGCAGCCAAAAGATGGGACAAACAAAACCCCAAGCGCATCGTCTGCGAGAATTACATCGCCCTACTCCATCATGAAGGCAGGATGCATGATGATGAACACTGCTACATTTGTGAAGCGCGCATCGAAGAAGAGATAGCACTGATGCAGGCATTCATCCCTGCACATCCGAAATGTCTTTACGCGTCTCCTTTGCCGACTAAAAAAATACTCGACTTTTTTAGGACACAAAAAACCGTTTTTTTGGAAGACCATGAAGTAGATTATCTGTATGAAATCGTCATGAAAGGCTTTTAACTTGTTACTTTTGTTACCATAAAACACAACACCCTAAGTCCTTTTTTACAACAATAGCGATAAAATCTGCTCACAAGGAGTGGCTATGGATTATCAATTACAAGAACAGATAGAACTTTTTGACCGATATCTCTCTGAGCATGTTGAGGGTGCAAATCTTGATGTACACCCTTTTGAAATCGCCGATAGTCTGATACAAATCAAAAAAATTGATGGGCAAATTTATCTTGATTTGCTTAACACACTCCCTCAAACCCTTTTGGCCGAAGTTATCATCGAACTCCCTAGGCACGAACAAGAAGAGATTTACGAGCGATTTGGGGCTAAAAAACTTGCTTTGCTTACTGAAGAACTCAACACCAATGATGCCGCTGATTTAATTTCGCACATTGAAGAAATAGATGAAGCGAAAGCCAATGCGGTTTTATCCAATCTTTCAGAAGAAGACAGAGACACGATAAACAAGCTGATTTCATACGAAGAGCATGAAGCTGGCGCGCACATGAAAGTGGAAATCTTTACGGCACACCTCCATGAAAAAATCGGTGATTCTATCTTGCGTCTTAAGCAGATGAAGCAAAACAATGAGATAGACAATATACACCATGTTTTTGTCGTCTCTGATGGACATACCTTTGTCGGTATGATTCCGCTTGAAGACCTCATTTTGCATGGGCCAAAAGAGCTTTACAAGGATGTGATAGATGATGAAGGAAAAATCACCGTTTCGGTAAAGCCACATGATGACATCAAAAAAGTGATTGAAGTTGTTAGTAATTACGACCTGAGTGTGATACCTGTCGTGAATGACTTTGGCATCTTAGTGGGGCGTATCACCTCGGATGACATTTATGACATCATCTCAGAAGAAGCGACTGATCAGATTTATCACCTCGCAGGGGTTAATGATGATGCAGAGCAAGAAGAGAGTTTTTGGATTATTGGTAAATCCAGAGCGATATGGCTTGGACTGAACCTTTTTACGGCGATTGCTGCATCATTGGTCATCGGACTATTTGATGAGACGCTACAATCTTTGGTGGCACTGGCAATCTTAATGCCCATCGTAGCATCCATGGGAGGCAACGCAGGTACGCAAACACTTACGGTTACAGTGAGACAAATGGCTTTAGGTGAAATCGCAGGCAATGAAGCAAAAAAAACTATCTTTAAGGAGGTCAGTATCGCACTGCTAAATGGTTTACTTTATGGTGCGGTGATGGGTGTTATCGCGTATGTGTGGTTTGGGTTGCCGATGTTGGGCGTGGTGATTGCTATGGCGATGATTACCAATCTTTTTGCCGCAGGATTCTTTGGCGCAATCATACCCCTAACCCTCAAAAAATTTGGTGTTGACCCCGCGATTGGTTCGACTGTTCTTTTAACAACAATAACGGATGTGGTAGGATTTTTTAGCTTTCTTGGTCTAGCGACCCTCATACTTTTATAAACAAAGGACTTAAACGAAATGGAATCAGACAGTCAAAACGGTACTCTTGAACACAACAATAACTGGAAATATTATGTAGAAGACTACTGGGATATTGTTGTGGGTCTGCTTGCTGTGATTATGGCTTTTTTTATGCACCACACAAGTCAAGGAGCGATGGCGACAGTTTTTTCTGCTATGGGCATTGCTGCGCTTTCGGTCACCGTATCTGAAGTAGCTGAGATACTTTCTGAAAGGCTTGTCGAGCCTTACGGCAGTATGGTATTGACTTTCTCGGCGGTTATTGTTGAGATTATCCTTTTGTATATCATCTTGCTTGAAGCGGTGCACACGCCTGCGGTCATAGAGACAGTCAAAGGAGGCATTATCTCAGCGGTTATTGTCGATATGAATGTTCTGTTGGGACTAGCAGTATTCATCGGTGGGTTAAAATATACCGAGCAAGAGCACAATAAAGAGACTTCAAGTACCTACACCACTATCTTATTTGTAACCGCTCTTGCACTTTTAGTTCCTAGTCTTTTAAGGGAGTCCGAACACGGAAGGGTTGCTATTCATGAGACCAGTTTTATCATTGCTATGGTACTCATAGTGTTTTATCTCATCATTTTTGTATTTCAAACCCGTACCCACACACACTTTTTCCAAGCCACTGCCAAAAGTAGACTTTTTAGACTCAAGCGAAAACTCAAAGAAGGCACTCATGAAATAGACGAAAACGAACACAGTGACTACATCTTTGAAAGTTTTAACAATATCGGCAATTTTGCTGTCATCTTAACGCTTATTGGTATTATTGCTATCGGTGCAGAGGTCTTTGCTACCGATGGTGTAAAACTTGCAACAGAGTACGGTATCTCTGCTGGTTTATCGGGTCTAATCATCGCCATTGTTGCAGTCGCACCTGAGATATTTACTGCCATCAAAGCCGCGCGCAACGACCAAATCCAAAGGGTTGTCAATATTGCCATGGGTGCCTCGGTGGTCTCCATCTTGCTTACTGTGCCTATACTGCTTGCATTGGCGTACTTTAGTGACATCAAACTCATGCTTGATTTTAATCCGCTTCAAGTAGGCGCACTCATTATGACCATTGTGTTAGCATGGAAGAGTACAGAAGAGGGGCACACGAACTATTTTGAAGGATTGTCTCATCTGATGTTTTTTGTCTGTTATGCGATTATTGCAGCGTATTATTAATCTACCCATAGGCTTAAGAGGCTATAATATATTAAAAGTAGCCATCTTATGAAATCCTTTATCACATTTATCCTTTTATCGCTTTCCCTCATAGCAGCCGATATCGACACAAAACTCTATGACGGAAATGACACTATCGCCTATTATGTAGAAATAAGTAAAAGCATCGACCTTGAACCCTCAAATACCGAAGAAGACAAGGAACGCATCACCGCCGAACGAAAAATACTAGACAAACTCAAGCCCCTACTCGACTTCCAGACCAAAACAACGGCATTTCCTCAAACACTCTTGCCCGATGACCAAAATATCAGCATGGAAAACTATTTTTCTTTTCTTAATGCCCTTACAGACATCTACAGCACAAACGATACACTCAAAGAAGATGAAAAAGTCATCATCGATAAACTCAAGTACCTCAAGGATGCTATAGAAAATACCACGCTGGAATATAAACAAAATCTCCTACTCAATCAACTCGAATATGCTTTTTATAAGCTCAAAAAGAGAAACAACACTGCATCTTCTAAAGCATACGAAAAACTCATTGTCTCCGAGGAAGAGCGTTTTACTCACAAGCTCAAACAAGTCAACTTTGACACCATAACACTAGAAAAACAACGCCTAGAACTCAAAAAGAAATATGAAAAAACCCTAAAAGAAGAAACTGTACTCAGTATGAGTAAAGAGCGTGAACTCATGTACCGCGAAACGCTCTCTGAGGCACTCAATAAAAAACTCTCTTCCAATAACATCGAGAAGACAAATCTACTGACCGCTAAAATAAACCAAACGCTACTCCTGACACTTGCCTATGTGCAAAAAAACGAAACCGATAAAGTACTTGAACTCTTTCATGCTAGCAAAACAGATATAGGAACACTCGATACACCCTTACAAAAACACTTTACCTTCAAGCGTACTATTGTCAAAACGCTGCTTGACAAAGAAGTCGGCGCAGGAACAGTTGCACTCTCAAATGTCCAGCAGGGTGCGCAAAGCCTTTATATGTACACCTACAAAGCACTTAATGAACCCCTTTTTGTATTTAACGAGCATGGCATCTCCACTATCGACATTGTTATGGTGATTTTTATCTTTGTTTTTGGCTTTTTACTTGCAGCTTTTTATAGACGAAAGATTATGAAACTAGCAACCAAACATGAAAAAATCTCTCTCTCTTCAGCCAAAATCATCGCCAACATAGGCTCTTATTTTATCATATTTATCACCTTGCTTATTGCCCTAAAGAGCATCGGGCTTGACCTTTCAAACCTTGGACTCATAGCAGGTGCGCTCTCCATCGGTATAGGTTTTGGTTTACAGACACTAGTCTCCAACCTTGCTGCGGGTATGATTTTGATGTTTGAGCGCACCATCCGCTTGGGTGACTACATCGAAGTGAGCGAAAGCATTCGCGGTACGGTTAATGACATCAAGATGCGCTCTACTACTATCACCACGAATGACAACATCGATGTCATCATCCCCAACTCTTCTTTCATCCAAAGTAATGTGATAAACTGGACACTAGAAAATGACTATAGACGCATCCATATCCCTTTCTCAGTCGCCTATGGTACAGATAACGAACTCGTGGAGAAGATAGTCTTGGAAGAACTCAAGCATTCAGGTATCAACTATGTAGAGCAAGCACCCAAATATAGGACACTCATCTGGATGACAGGTATGGGAGCGAGTTCTGTAGACTATGAACTGGTTGTGTGGGTGCGCGGTGACTCCAGCACGCGACCTGCAGGCACTAAGTCTGATTTTTTAAAGTTTCTTTATGTGATTTTACGAAAACACCACATTGAGATACCATTTCCTCAGATGGATTTACATATCAAAAATGATCAAACTTTAACATTGGATGCGTAGATATTTGAGTACTTCTTTGGCTAAAATACTAAATATTGACCTCATTTCCCTTTATTTAGGAGCTTGTCATGAAAATACTTATCGTAGATGATGAAGCTTTAGCACTTGCCAGACTCAAAAGAATGCTTACAACGCTTGGATATGAAGACATCATCGAAGCAGACAATGCCCAAAGTGCCCTCAAAGCATTTAGAAATACATTTTCAAGCTAAAGAACAGAGGGAGAACCAATGAAAATACGCGTTTATTATGAAGATGTTGATGCAGGTGGCATTTGCTATCACTCAAAATACCTAAACTTTTGTGAGAGAGCAAGATCAGAGTTATTTTTTTCCCAAAAGACTTCACCCATACAAGATGACTATCACTTTGTTGTCAAGCATATCGATGCTGATTTTTTAGCTCCTGCAGTATTTGGAGATGAAGTAACTGTGAGTACTACCATTTTGGAGTTCAAAGGTGCTTCCTTGACAATGCTACAAGAGATAAAAAATGAAAAAGATGGGCTACTTTTTCAGATGAAAGTTCTTTTGGTCTGTCTCAAGGGCACTACAATAGCTAAAATCCCCGAGACATACAAAATCATTTTGATAAAAGATGCGTAAATGCAACTGCAAACGCTGATGCACCCATGTAGCCCGCACCAAACAAGAAAGAAGAAATCAGTTTAAGAAGTGGCTGAAATCTCCATTTCACCAATAAGATGATGAGTGAGCCTATCAGTGACGGCAAAAATACATACGCCATTAAGTACCCTAAACCAAAATGACTTGGTATCAAAATTTGCGTTGAAACAAGCAAGCCAATCACAAATACCACAATAATATATATTGCCATATATTTAACCGTGCCATATTTTGTCAAACCATCATCAAGACTAAGCTCTTGCGTAAAAACATCTTTGATATCTGAAAAATCAGAATCTTTAAGCGATAACTCTTCGCAGATAAAAAAAGTAATAATACTTCCAAAAAAACCTAACCCTATCGCAATCATTAACATACCCATTGTAAATCCTTTACTTTTATTTTTTCTTTTTCATATTAATTGTATCATAAAAATAATAAAACATTAGTTTTATTTATACACTTAATTTACAAAATAGCCATGCCATAAAAGAAAGAAAGAAATTTTAAAATAAGTGGGGATATATAGGGGTGGAATGCCCACCCAGAAGGTGGCAGGCAGGGTATGGTAGCTTTAAGTAAAGACTATTCAACCATCGCTTCAAGTTGCGCTTTTGAAACCTTGTTGAAGTTTAGGTATTTATAAATATCATCAGACATTTCTGGTTTGATTTTATTTTGTACTACTTTGAGGTATTCCTCAGCAGTTGGTATCTTGCCGCTCAGCGCAACCACGGCTGCTAGTTCAGCAGACCCAAGATACACTTGTGAGCCTTTTCCTAGTCTGTTGTCAAAGTTTCGTGTTGAAGTAGAGAACACCCAAGCATTTTGTTTTACAGAAGCTTGGTTACCCATACACAATGAACACCCTGGAGGCTCAATACGCGCACCAGCCATACCAAATACAGAATAATACCCCTCTTCGGTCAATGTTTTTTCATCCATTTTTGTTGGAGGACAAATCCAAAGTTTTGTCTCAACGGCACCCTCGCCTCTAAGTACCTCCGCGTTGGCTCTAAACAAACCGATGTTGGTCATACATGAACCGACAAAGACTTCATCGATGTCTGTTCTAAGCCCTGCTGCGTGCACTTCTGAGAGTGTTTTGACATCATCTGGGTCGTTCGGGCATGCGACAATCGGCTCTTTGATTTCAGACATATTGATCTCAATCACTGCTGCATACTGGGCATCTTTATCTGCATCAAGCAGTACAGGATTTGCAACCCAGTCTCTCATTTTTTGTGCACGCCTTTCAAGTGTCGCTCTGTCTTCATAGTCTTGGGCTATCAACTCTTCGATAAGTGCGATGTTAGACTCCAAATACTCGATGATAGGCTCTTTGTCAAGCTTGACGGCACACGCAGCAGCCGAACGCTCAGCAGAAGCATCTGAAAGTTCAAACGCTTGCTCACATTTAAGCTGCTCAAGACCTTCGATCTCAAGAATGCGTCCTGCAAAGATATTTTTCTTACCTTTTTTCTCAACTGTCAGCAAACCGTCTTTGATGGCTTGGTAAGGAATCGCATTGACCATATCGCGCAGTGTGATACCCGCTTGCATCTCACCACTAAATCTAACAAGTACAGACTCAGGCATCGTTAAAGGCATAGAACCTGTAACCGCTGCAAATGCAACAAGCCCTGAACCCGCAGGAAATGAGATACCGATCGGGAATCTTGTGTGTGAATCTCCACCTGTTCCTACAGTGTCCGGAAGACACATTCTGTTGAGCCATGAGTGGATAACACCATCACCTGGTCTGAGCGTAAACCCTTTTCTCTCTGTCATAAACTGTGGAAGTGTATGCTGGAGGATGATGTCTGCTGGTTTTGGATAAGCCGATGTATGACAAAAAGACTGCAATACAAAATCTGCACCAAAACTCACCGCTGCAAGGTCTTTTACTTCATCTCTTGTCATCGCGCCCGTTGTATCTTGTGAACCTACGGTTGTACAGAGTGGCTCACAGTACACACCTGGTTTTACACCCTCAAGACCACAGGCTTTTCCTACCATTTTTTGTGCAAGGGTGAAACCTTTGCCGTTATCTGCAGGTACAGCTGGTTTGATGAAGATATCACCTGCATCCATGCCCAAAGCTTCTCTTGCTTTAGCCGTCAATCCTTTACCGATGATAAGTGGCACACGCCCACCTGCTCTCATCTCATCTGGAAGTGTGTTTGGCTCAATGCTAAACTCTGATACCACTTTAGCGTCTCTCTCGATGACACCATCAAAAGGCTTCAGTACGATGACATCACCCGTATTGAGCTCACCCACTGGTGCTTGAATCGGTATACAGCCTGAATCTTCTGCCGTGTTGAAGAAAATAGGAGCGATAATGTCACCGATAACCACACCCCCTGTTCTTTTACCTGGGATATAAGGAATATCTTCACCCATGTGCCATTGTAGTGAATTCACACCTGATTTTCGGGAAGATCCTGTACCAACAACATCGCCTACATACACAAGCGGATGCCCTTTGGTTTTAAGCTCTTTCATCGTCTCAAGTGGGTTTTCCATTCTGTTTACAAGAAATGAGTTTGCATGTACAGGGATATCTGCTCTGGTGAAGGCTTCAGAAGCAGGTGAAAGGTCGTCCGTGTTAGTCTCGCCAGGGATTTTGTACACCGTAAGGGTAATCTCTTTTTGCATGGCTGGTTTGTTGAAAAACCACTCCGCGTTTGCCCAAGACTCTATCACTTCTTTTGCTAGTGCATTGCCGTCATCCATCAAAGATTTTACATCATTGAATGAGTTGTAAACAAGCAAAGTATTTTTGAGTTGTGCCGCTGCAGATACTGCTACTGCTTTATCAGATGCGCTCAACGCTTCAACAAGAGGTGCGACATTAAATCCACCCAACATCGTCCCTAAAAGAACTGTTGCTTTTACACCGTCTATGGCATCACAGGAAATTTTACCTTGAATGACATCATTTAGAAATGCTGCTTTAATGTACGCCGCATCATCTACACCTGCAGGGATTTTGTTTTCAAAAAGTTCCATCGCGTAGGCTGAATCAACGATGGGGCTTGCTTTAAGTAACTCTACAAGTTGTGCTGTTTGGTCTGCTGTGAGTGAAAGTGGTGGTACACCCAACTCTGCGCGTTTTGCCGTATGTGCTCTATAGTCTTCCAATAAGGCCATGATGGTCTCCTGTGTATTATTTGTGCCTTATAGTAGCAAAAAATGATTTGAAAGAACCTCAGGAAATAAAAGATATTGAAGAGATAAAATATTTGTATCGGATAGTTACAGGAAAAATACAATAGGATGCACCAAAAGCGACGATTTGACACACATTGAGTATTTAGAGGATTTCTCTGTTGCCTTTTGCGTTAGGTTCACTCAGCACTCCCATGGCTTCGAGCTGCTCTATGATGTTAGCAGAACGGTTGTAGCCTATCTGTAATTTGCGTTGTAGGTAGGAGATAGAAGTTTTATTGTCCGTTAAGATGACCTGTTTTGCTTCTTCAAATAAAGGATCAAGCTCCATGCTCGTATTTTGCGACTCGCTTGTGCTGGCACCCCCTGCAACCAGATAACTTTCATCATACTCAGGCAAACGCTGTGCTTTTAAAAACTCAACAATCTCTTCTATCTCTTCTTCGGTGTTCCATGGTGCATGCAAGCGCACAAGACCCGTAGAACCTGGAGGCGTAAAAAGTCCGTCACCACGCCCAAGCAGGCTCTCTGCACCCATGGCATCAAGGATGACTTTGGAGTCTATGCGCTGCCCCACTCTGTAGCTTAGGCGTGAAGGCAAGTTTGCTTTGATGAGTCCTGTCACAACATCTACGCTGGGTCTTTGTGTTGCCACGATGAGATGAATGCCTGAAGCTCTTGCCATCTGTGCCAATCGCGCAATGGAGTACTCCACTTCCTTACCGCCATTCATCATAAGGTCAGCCAACTCATCTATTACTACTACGATAAAAGGTAAGGGATCAGCCGAGCCGTCGTTTCTTACTTTTTCATTGTAATTGTCTATATTTTTAGTGCGGTTTTCTGCCATGAGTTTATAGCGGCGTTCCATCTCACCGACCATGTTTGAGAGTGCGGCGATGGCTTTTTTAGGCTCTGTGATGACAGGCGTGATGAGATGCGGGATGTCGTTATAGATAGAAAACTCCAACATCTTGGGGTCTATGAGCATGAGTTTAAGTTGGTCAGGGTCATTTCTGTAAAGTAGTGAGAGTATCATCGCATTGATGCCCACTGATTTACCAGAACCCGTCGTTCCTGCGATGAGCAGATGGGGAAGCTTTTTAATATCGGTGATAAACGGTTTACCGACGATGTCTTTTCCTAGAGCTACCGTCAGGGGAGAGCTTGACTCTTTAAAGAGGTCACTTTCGAGTATCTCACGCAGATAAATCGTATCGATGTTTTCATTGGGTATCTCGATGCCGACCACATCGCGCCCTGGGATGGGGGCTTGTATGCGTATGGTCTCCGCTGAAAGTGCCATAGCAAGGTCATCTTGGAGGTTTAAGATTTTAGAAATCTTCACATTGGGTGCGGGCTTAAACTCGAAAGTCGTCACCAATGGGCCACTGTAGGTTCTTACAACATCCCCTTCCACTTTAAACTCTTGCAGTTTTGCAAGCAGTTCTTGGATTTTTCTGTCTATCTCTGCTTCGTTTATCTTTTTAGTTGCTTTGGGTGCTTTTTGCAAGAACTCAAGTTTTGGTAGCTTGAAATTCTTCGGTTTTACTACTGCACCTTTATCTATCTGCTCCATCAACTTGGAATTTTCCTCAAGTTCGCTCACTATCTCCACATGATTTGCTGTTTTTATGGGCTTAGGTTGGGCTTGAAGCATCCGCTCTTCAAACTCAAACATCTCTCCAAGTTCCAAATCATCCAACACCTTAGGTGAAGGCTCTACTTGTGTTGGTTTTTTCGGGGTTATGGGCTTTTTGGGTGTCAGGGCAGGTTCTATTTTCTCTTCATCTACACTCAATGGGGGCATAAACCCTTCATCATACAGCGGTGCGCCAAAAGGGTTGGTGAAAAGCTTTTTAAACAGACCTTTCATAGCACCCAAAACACTCACTGCTCCCAAGGCGAGGCGAGGGAAAAAAGCCAGTGAAACCTTAGGGGCTTTGTCTTTCAGGCTTGAAAAACTAAAATCATCATCCACAATAAACACCAAAGCAAGTGCCATCACCATCAGCCACAAGAGCCACAAGCCTGCCGTACCAATCAGCGGATGCAAAAACGAAACGATATGAGAGCCGATCAGCCCGCTGTCTTTACTCTCTAAAACCAAAGAAGCAAATAATATCAGTCCAATAAGCAGCAAAATCCATCCCAAATAAAAATCAAGTTTTTTTCTTACTCTGGCATCCCTATAGAGTTTATAAAGTGGATAAAAAAGTACAAACATATTGACATAAGCAAGATGTCCGAAGAGGTAAAGGTTGGCGTATCCTATGGTTTTGCCTACATTTCCCACCAATGCCGTTTCAAGGAAAATGGTTGAAAATGCCGCATAGATAAATAAAATGGCTGTAATAATAATCGAAATTTTCAAAGTCTCTCCACCCATGATATTAAATAATAGATTTATTATATCCAATTTAGTTTAGCCACCTATAAAATGTGGTCAAAATCCATTTTGATGACATCAAAAAAGATTATTTGGCTCATAGCAACACTTTTTAAGCCAAAGGGGGGTAAAATCCCGTTTACATTTTAAATGTATGTGCCTCGGTGATGGAACTGGTAGACTTGGTAGACTCAAAATCTTCTGCCTTCGGGCGTGTCGGTTCGAATCCGACCCGGGGTACCATCT
>DYTF01000085.1 GCA_020726105.1 Sulfurovum sp.
TACACTCATGCTCTTCAATGCGAAAAACAGGGAGTATCTCCTTTTCTATCATGATAATTTTTTTGTTTTTAATCGAAAATACCAAATTATGGATTTTGGCAATTCTCTGTAAAAAGTTCAAGTCACTTTCATGAGTTTGGGCGATGTATTTCATGAACAGTTGTGAGTCTGTTTTTACATCTAAGTGGTGTTCTTTTGCTATCTTTTCTACCAGCTGTTTTATGGTTACATTTGTGAATGAGCGATTTTTTTTCTCTTTAAGTGATAGGGAAAAATCAAGTGCTGTTGCACTAATAGCCGTGGTAAACTTTTTGTTTAGCACTTCATTTACAACAAATGAGCCAACATAATAAAGCCCACTCTCTATATATCCAAGCCAACACTCAACCGTGTCATCTTCTTTAAAGGAATTGGCACCCTCAAACTCAACGATAAGGTTATCTGCATGATCTTCAATTCTATCATTGTACTCAATAGAGACAATTTCTTCAATCTCTTGCTGATTGATTTTGAGTTTAAAGATAGGTGTTACCACAAACTTATTCCATTGTTTATTGGAGTTTGTTTAAATCTAGGAAGATAGACAATATCACCTAGATTTAACTCTACTTTGTTTGCTAAGTGTATATTCTTGCCTAAAACCTCTTCAAAAGCAGTTAGTGATCCATAGTATGCGTAAATGATAACATCTAACCGCTCTCCCTCTTTAGCTATATATCTCACCATAAATTGCTATCCTTTATCTCTTGTGTTATCCTGCTCTTCATGTTATCTATTGCCATGCTTACGCTGTCTTTATAGTCCCAAACCCTATCCATTTCGATAAGATAGTCTTGTTTTAGATGAAGTCCATCTTTAAGATAAGAACTCTTAGATTTATTTAGTTTATTAACTGTTACAAAGAAGCTCTCTCCTGTAGGCAGTGTAAAGCGTATAGGTTTCTTAAGCTTAAAAAGTTCCTCAAACAGATACAGTCTTCGCACATCTTTTACGATAAGCGTCCCTTTTACAGAGATGCTCTCTTCCCAACTTTCTACTTTTTGAATTTTTTGGTGATTGCCTAGTCTCTTTGTTTTTGCCCATTCAAAACTAAGAGAGTGAGATATTTCGTCAACCTCCACAATCTCAAACCAAAACCAATAATCAAAGAGGCAAATCATGCCAACAGATAAGGTTGTTTGCATCATAAATCCCCCATGTAGTTATTGGTTCCAAATTTAGTATTAAAAGTCTCTTTTATCCCTTTTACAACATCGGCTGAGTTTTTGGGGTTATTAACCTCAACCTTTATCGTATTGTTGTAGGTATTGGTTGTGTTGCCCTTATCCTTGTCTTGAATTTTTTGAAGAGCCTTTTTGTTATGAGCAATAAGGGCATCAAGTTGTCTCTTTTTTGCATCTGTCTCTGTTCCATCCGTAAGTACACTCCAAACCTTACTTGGCATATACCACTCTGCATTCATGGCTTTTTTTCTGCTACTAAGATCCTCAATCTGATTTTGCAGTGTTGTCTCATCTTTTCCAACTACTCGACTGTTTGCTATAAACTTATGTCTATTCTCTCCAACAGAAGTATACAATACACCAAGTCCAACCAATGCACCGCTTAGTGCTGCTATTCCTGCTAGTTGGGCAGTACTCATTGCCCCAATGCTACTAATAGCCCCCGTAAGCCCTCCAACTCTTTTTGTACTAGCCCCCGCACACTCGCCAACATTGCACAACGCACCACCCATAAGCATAGCTGGTTTTCTAGTGGAAACCAGAGTTTTTGTTAGCCTTGATAGTGGTGAAAATAAAACCCTTACTCCTCTAAGCACCAAAGCCAATGCACCACCCAAAATACCAAGTGTTGCTATAGCAACACCTCCACCAACAGTAATCGTGCCTAACCATTTTGCTGTTTGTGGATGTGCTTTGGCAAAAGCTGTAAATCCATCAACTATACCATCAAGACTACTTGTCAACCTCTTAAGCAAAGGAGTAACATAACCCCCAAGTAAAGCCATTGCACTTGTAAGTCCTCCTCGAAATGCTTCCCATCGATTTGTTAAAGTTTCTAATGAATTTTCTACCCGTTTGTCTATATCAGCTTGATTGTCAAGATTTTTTTGATAATCTTTAAGCCCTTGCACCCCCTTATCCATAAGTATCTTCATCATCATAGTGGCTTCTCCACCACCAAAAATATTTTTAAGAATATCCTCTTTTGCAACATCACTTTTGAGCTTTTTGACCTTTTCTAACTCTTTAAGTATATGCTCAAACCCTAAAAATTTGCCCTCTTTAGATACAAAATTAAACTTCATTTGATAATCTTCTTCCATCTTATCTTTTTTCTTATCTTCGGTTTCCCACAAAATTGCATTGTTCATCATATTTCCTATGCCAGTACCAACAGTCTCTCCACTGATACCAGCTCCAGTAAGAATACCAATAGGTGCCATCATCTCTTTTGCAACATCATAGCCTTTTTTGCCAATACCTTTTAATGCTGCACCAGCCTTTGAAAAAGCATATTGCATCTCTATAAGCTTTACCCCCGTATGAGATGTCTTCTGAATCAAATCTATAAACGGAAGCATTTTATTGTCTTCTATCGCAAACGCCTCTTTAAACTTAGCCGTGGCTACTGCTGCTTCTTTAAAGTCAACGCCTTGTCCCTTAAGAACAACACCAAGATATGCACTTGATTTCAGCACCCCATCAATGAGAGATTTTTCACTCACATTTAACGCTTTCATGGTTGTTGCCATCTTGTAAAAATCAGCCGTTGTCCCTGGTAAATCTTTACCAAGGTTTTGTGCTATCTTGTCTATCTTTGCAAAATGATCAGATACTTTTCCATTTTTGTCCATCAAAACATTTTGCAGTTCGGTTTGTGCATCTTCAAGTTCCATAGTAGCTTGTATGATAGGCTTTGCAACCGTATTGGTTGCAATAGCACCTCCAGCCACAGCCATGGTTTTAAGTCCAATCAAACTTTGTGTTACATTAGACAAAGATAAGCCTTGTGTTTTTGTTAGCTCACCGTTGAGTTGTTTGGCTTGTGATGTTGCATATTGCAAATCATGTCCAATATGTAGCGGTTTTAGTGATATGGTACTTGTGCTTTTCATGAGGTTTCTGTACTGCCCTAGCCGTAAGTTCACATCTCTAAAATCTTGACCAATTGTATGCATCGTGCCACCAACATTTGTTCTAAATCTAAGAACATCAGGGATGACTCCTGAAAATATATTGCTAAAACTACTCCCAACTTTTGTAGCACCAATCCTAAGATTTCCAAATACTAAATTGGATTTAGAATTAAGCTCCCTAAGAGGAGAGCTAAATAGATCTTTTATGTTTATACTAATGCCAACGTTGGTCATTTTTTACTCCACTGATTCAATCAAATCATTTAATAATATCTCAAAAACCTCAAAACTCATTTTGTCTTGTTCCTCCCAGCCAAAGTGATACTTTTCACCAATTCTAGCTTTGAGTATCACAAGCTCCTTTAGGCTTATTTGCCTGAAAGCCCCAAAAAATAACTATAGGTCGCTTTCATATGCATATAAACACTCGCATCCCACGTATACATCTCTTCAATGGTAACCATCAGCCCACAAAGATGTGCCATCATTCTAAGCTCTGCCTCTGCTTCGTTTCCACCAAATAAAAACAAATCTTTGATTATTGGTCGTCTCATTACCAAAGTTGAAGTTTTCTTTCCATCAATCTCAATCGGTCTTGATAATAAAATCTCTTTTGTCTCTTCTTGCATTGTTTTTTCCTTTTTTATTGAATGCTATTTCTTAGGGTCTGATAAATATCAACTCCACCAATTTTTGCTATCTCATTTCTCGTGTCTATGTCAAGAACCTCTTCGCCGTCAAGCTCAAGATGAAGCGTTGATACATAAACTTTGATTTTTGTCTTAAGTCCATCG
>DYTF01000086.1 GCA_020726105.1 Sulfurovum sp.
GGTTAAATGCCGATAATGTTATAGCTTGAACCGACACATATGATGTATTGAAACATGCAATAAAAGCGTGGATTTTCAATATTTTTAAAACTTGAACCGACACATATGATGTATTGAAACTCTTGCACCTTAAAAGAGGGTTTTATACCCTTTAGAGTCTTGAACCGACACATATGATGTATTGAAACAATTTACTCTTGCAAAACATTTTATAGAAAAAGATACTTGAACCGACACATATGATGTATTGAAACCACATAAACATCTAAAAAAGTTTCTACTAAAAGAAACTTGAACCGACACATATGATGTATTGAAACCAAAGTATTGTCAACAATGCTTTTCTTAAAGTTTTCTTAGCTTGAACCGACACATATGATGTATTGAAACACCATTACGCATACAATGTGGAATGGGAAGAAAGCCTTGAACCGACACATATGATGTATTGAAACTTTACATCTATGTGTTTGTGTTCTATCGTTTTTTTACTTGAACCGACACATATGATGTATTGAAACTAAGGTAAAGAGTTTCGCTTTTTCCATGTACTAAGACTTGAACCGACACATATGATGTATTGAAACATGCAACACAGCGTTCAATAAAATAACAGGTGCAGCTTGAACCGACACATATGATGTATTGAAACCCATTTGAGCTATATCTTGAACAGCTTCTATAAACTTGAACCGACACATATGATGTATTGAAACTATCATTTTACTGTTGCAAAAATAGAGGAATACGCAACTTGAACCGACACATATGATGTATTGAAACTTTATATATGCTTATAAAATTAACGCTAACATAGCTAACTTGAACCGACACATATGATGTATTGAAACGGGTTTTTATCAATATTAAAATCAAATCCAAAAACTCTTGAACCGACACATATGATGTATTGAAACTAGAAATGCTGTTGCCAAACTCTGATAATAAAAAAGCTTGAACCGACACATATGATGTATTGAAACTCAAGTTCTATCATTTTCACTTCAATTGCACACATTCTTGAACCGACACATATGATGTATTGAAACAAATTTTTTTGATGAACCTAAAAAAGATGACTCTTCCTTGAACCGACACATATGATGTATTGAAACCCTTGTGTCTCTAGCTCATCGGTAGTTATCATCGCTTGAACCGACACATATGATGTATTGAAACAAAGATTTTTAGCTACTGCATAGCCACCTACTCCTACTTGAACCGACACATATGATGTATTGAAACAATGCACCTTTATCTACAAAAGCGTTTAATTACGCACTTGAACCGACACATATGATGTATTGAAACTAAAATTCTTTACACCATCCTAAAGTGTATGATTTACTTGAACCGACACATATGATGTATTGAAACTCGTCTTCTAGCTCTTTAGATGTGAATATTATAGTGTCTTGAACCGACACATATGATGTATTGAAACAGTCATACAGCTTGATTATTCCGATGATATTGATGACTTGAACCGACACATATGATGTATTGAAACTGGAGCTAACGAGAGAGCGAAAAAGAGCTTTAGCGACTTGAACCGACACATATGATGTATTGAAACGCACCATCACCATTTGATAAAATTTCCAATTGAAAACTTGAACCGACACATATGATGTATTGAAACAAAAATTTGAGAAAGTTTTTATTTTTAGGATTAAACCTTGAACCGACACATATGATGTATTGAAACGCCGTTAGACTTTTGATAAGTCTATTCCTAACCTCTCTTGAACCGACACATATGATGTATTGAAACTGTAAAGAGGTGATAATCTCGAATAATTTTCTTCTCTTGAACCGACACATATGATGTATTGAAACTGCCAAAGTCGCCCATAAGGGCTTAAAGTTCCGAAAGCTTGAACCGACACATATGATGTATTGAAACCCTCTACTTGCATCTATAAACTCCATAATAGAGCCACTCTTGAACCGACACATATGATGTATTGAAACAGGAGAGAAGCCACTTCATTTAATACCGAAGCGTTTTCTTGAACCGACACATATGATGTATTGAAACTCGTAAACTCCTCAGTCGTTCATCTTCACTCACTACTTGAACCGACACATATGATGTATTGAAACTTCTCGTCCGCCTATCAGTACTTAAAACAATAAATACCTTGAACCGACACATATGATGTATTGAAACTCAAACCCAATATCGTATAATTTGTTCCATTTATACTTGAACCGACACATATGATGTATTGAAACTCCATAAACCCATTTATTAACTTTAGAATTTGCTTGAACCGACACATATGATGTATTGAAACTGGTGTTGCTCATAGCTTCCACCATACTCATTAAGCTTGAACCGACACATATGATGTATTGAAACAAGAGCTAAAGTTGTTTGAGTGTTTTAGTTGGAGATCTTGAACCGACACATATGATGTATTGAAACAAACATCCTAACGCCAATGTCTGTTTTTCTTGTCTTGAACCGACACATATGATGTATTGAAACTTGATGTAATCTCTTACATCTTTTTTGGTATATGCTTGAACCGACACATATGATGTATTGAAACTTTACATCTATGTATTTTGGTTCTATCGTTTTTTTATCTTGAACCGACACATATGATGTATTGAAACCGCTTCAAGAGTTTGGAGAAAAAGTGATAAAAGGGTCTTGAACCGACACATATGATGTATTGAAACCAGGTATAACCGCAAGATAGCTCCGTTGCCAATGCACTTGAACCGACACATATGATGTATTGAAACTTGAGCCAAAGGAATTTGATAAAAGATAGTAATAAAACTTGAACCGACACATATGATGTATTGAAACTTATCTAGTTTTCCTTTTTCTGCTATTTTTAAATTCTTGAACCGACACATATGATGTATTGAAACATTGTAAAAAGCCCACTAATTGGTAAACCGCACCACTTGAACCGACACATATGATGTATTGAAACACTTCCTCTTTGCTTTGTGCAGTGGTAGTCCCTTTCTTGAACCGACACATATGATGTATTGAAACCAGTATTAGCACCCATGCCGATACTGTCTTTTCCACTTGAACCGACACATATGATGTATTGAAACTGTGAATTGGCTTGAATTGGTTCATTTTTAGGAGTCTTGAACCGACACATATGATGTATTGAAACTTTGAACTCCTATATTAGAGGCATAGAAAAAGAAGCTTGAACCGACACATATGATGTATTGAAACCGACTAAGCATATTTAACCCCAAAACCGAAATGACTTGAACCGACACATATGATGTATTGAAACTGACTTAAAAAAAGCCAATGGCGACCTAAAATCAGCCTTGAACCGACACATATGATGTATTGAAACTTGGCACTTAAGCTTGGCTTGAATGAGGCTATATTCTTGAACCGACACATATGATGTATTGAAACAAATTTGGTCTTGGTGGTGTAGGTGCATTATCAAACCTTGAACCGACACATATGATGTATTGAAACTTCCACAATTGCAACTCTTTGTGTGAAAAATCAAACTTGAACCGACACATATGATGTATTGAAACTCCATGGTGGTGTAGCTATGTCAACTTGTGCCAACCTTGAACCGACACATATGATGTATTGAAACTTATTTAAATTATGGTTTGTAACATTTATTAGTTTTCTTGAACCGACACATATGATGTATTGAAACTAATCTCTTTCATAATTGCTCTCATTTTTTATCCTCTTGAACCGACACATATGATGTATTGAAAC
The DNA here is from genome assembly GCA_020726105.1 of Sulfurovum sp. Classification (GTDB taxonomy): domain Bacteria; phylum Campylobacterota; class Campylobacteria; order Campylobacterales; family Sulfurovaceae; genus Sulfurovum. Next base: position 3,737 of record DYTF01000086.1, read on the forward strand.
GGAAGTGAGCGAATAGATAATAATATCTTGACTATCTTGAACCGACACATATGATGTATTGAAACTGCAAAATCATATCAGCAAACGGCTCTTCAGTTACACTTGAACCGACACATATGATGTATTGAAACCGCACAACCCTCAACTAAAGAGCTA
>DYTF01000087.1:0-1115 GCA_020726105.1 Sulfurovum sp.
TAAGAAAGCATAACATGATAAAAAACCTAGAACGAAATATTAAAATCTCATTACTGCTTGTGGCAACGCTTGGGGTGATGTCGGGCATTACCATTGTGTCGGCTTTACCGCTTATTAGCCATACCTTTTCCAACATTCCACACATAGAATTTCTTTCCAAATTGATGTTGACGATTCCGTCGATTGTGATTGCTGTTTTTGCACCGTTTGTGGGGCATATTGTTGATAAATTTGGGCGATTGAAACCTTTGTATGTGGGGATTGTACTCTTTATATTGGGAGGAAGTTCTGGTTTTTATCTGGATAATTTCTATATTATTTTAGTAGGACGAGCTGTTTTAGGGTTGGCTGTGGCACTGATTATGACTTCGTCTACGGCACTGATAGGTGATTATTTTGAAGGAGAAGCTCGTCATAAATTTATGTCTACACAAGGCATGGCAGTGGCGATGGGTGGGATATTTTTTATCAGTTTAGGTGGATTTTTGGCACAAGAGCATTGGTCGTATCCTTTTGCCATGTATCTGTTGCCTTTGTTGTTTTTTCCTTTTTTGGTTAAGTCACTCTATGAACCTAAAATTCATAAAGCAGTAGCAGGAGAAGTTGAGATAAAAAGTAGCCTTGTTCCTGTCTACATTACAGCTTTTTTTGCCATGGTACTTTTTTACATGATGCCCACACAACTTCCTTATCTTATTGTCAATACGTTACATGGCGAACCTAGAAGTGTTGGTTTTGTGATTGCAACTGCCATGATATTTAACGCGTTCACCTCAATGCAATATGCCAAGATAAAAGCACGACTCAGTTACGTACAAATTTATACCATCACCTTTGTGTTCTTTGGAATAGGATTGTTGATTATCTCTCAAGCAGACTCTATTTTGCATCTTTTCTACAGCACGGTATTTATGGGGATGGCATTTGGTTTGTTGTTGGTTAATACCAACGCATGGTTTTTATCAGAAGTACCTCCTTCCAAAAGAGGAAAAGCATCGGGTATGTTGGCGTCGAGTTTCTTTTTTGGACAGTTCTCTTCACCGCTTGTTTTTGAACCTATTGTTTACGCTTATGGAATACAAAAACTCTTTTTATTGGTAGGGCTTATTGCGTTG
>DYTF01000087.1:1215-3867 GCA_020726105.1 Sulfurovum sp.
ATATCTTAGATGATTTTGAACGATAAAAATTCATTCAAAGCGGTTAAGAGTTCCTCTTTTTCTTCTTCTATTTTTTGGAGGTTTGCATGTAGTGCATGGTACTGTAATTTGTGGGCTTTTTGGGTCATATCGGCTAGACCAAGGTTGGATACTACTCCTTTGATGGCATGAAAATCATCCATTAGGGCAGTGGTATTTTTTTGAGCAAAGTGTAAGGGGATACTACTCATATAACTTTGGAGGCTCTCTTGGGCGATGAGTAAAAATTTTTTTGAACTTGGTTCATCAAAATATTGCATAAGATAAGCCAATGCCATCTCTTGGATATTTGTGTTTATGATGTTTTTTTGGGTTTCTTTCTTTGTCTTTTGGGTAGGAATTAATTTTAAAAGTTTGGATTCAATATCCGATTTTTCCAGTGGTTTTTCAATAAAATCATTCATTCCCGCCTGTTTGGCAGCGTATTTGTCTTCTCGGTAAACATTGGCACTCATACAAACAATGGGTACTGTTGGATTAAATAGGCGTATTTTTTTTGTGGCTTCAAGACCATCCATAACAGGCATTCTCATGTCCATTAAGATAAAATCATAATCATTTTTTCTTGCTTTTTCAACAGCAATGGCACCATTCTCGGCACTGTCAGCAGTAATATTAAAGAATTTTTTGAGCATTTCTTTTAGATATTCTCGGTTGAGTAGAATATCTTCTACAATTAAAACATTCAGATGTGCATAATTGCCAGTTGCTTTAGGTAAATAGGTATTGGTTTGAAGATTTTTGATTTTTTGATTCAATTTTTTACAGTAAAGTGTAACTCGAAAATCAGTACCTACACCTTCTTGTGAATTAACGGTAATATTTCCACCCATTAAATGGGCAAGTTCTTGAGAGATATAGAGTCCTAATCCTGTTCCTTCTTCGGTATCGGTTGATTGAAACGGTTGAAAAAGTCTGTTTTTGATTTTTTCGGGAATACCTAAACCTGTATCTTTGACATCAACAATAATTTGAAGTTTATTGTTATCAATCTCATTGATTTGGTAAAGTGAAAAGATGATTTGACCTTGTTTAGTAAATTTGGTGGCGTTGATGAGAAGATTGATAAAAATTTGTTTCATACGTTTTTTATCAGCATAAACATAATAGGAAACGGTTGGAATATCTACAATAAATTCAACACCTTTAGGAATTCTCGATTCAACGATATTGGCACAATTGATTAACATTGTATCTAAGTCAACTTCTTGAAGTGTGAGCTCAATTTTACTCTCTTTGAGTTTTGCAACATCTAAAAGATCACTGAGTAAAGAGAGCAAATATTTTGCACTTTCATTTAATCGCTGAAGATATTTTTTTTGTTCATCGGTTAAAAGGGTTTCGTTTAAAAGTTCATTATAACCCAAAATGGCAGTAAGCGGACTTCTAAGTTCATGACTTATTGAGGCAATAAAGGTTTGTTTGTTATTTAATGCTTCATCCAACTCTTTATTGACCTGATAGAGAAGATTATAAACTGTTAATTTATCTTTTTCCAGTTTTGTATAATTCTCTTGAAGTGTTTTGAGTTGGTTTTCTAAAAGGTTTATTTGTTCTTGCATGGATGTTTTGGTCATTTTTTCTCACTCAGTTGTACGGTTACAAAGGTTTCATTATGAAACGCATTGGAGTCTAACGAAGAAGCAATTTCCCCATAAGCATAAAAGCCAATTAAAGGACTCTGTTGTACCGCATTATAGACAGCTTCTATCTCTTTTATGCTGTATGTACCCAATAGTTTTTTATGTGCAGCACAAGGAAAAATTAATGTAAAATCTGCTTTAAATTGGTGGTGAGAGCGGAGGGAGGTTTGTATACTCTTTTGAATATGCTCAATGACCATCTCTCCAATGGGTGCGGAAATGCGTACTTTTGAATTTTCAGGGACATGCCCTGCAAAGAGTAATGAGCCATCTTTTTCATTGATATGGATGGCAGCTCTGTAAAGAATTTGACCATTATTGAGTTGAACTTCCAAAGGAAAATCGGCTCCCATATCGGGCATATCTTCTTGTGTGATATGTAGGTAGTTTTTATAAAAATTAATGGCAGGTTTATCATCAATGGTATAGACGATATTTTTTTTTGCTTTGGTAACAATTCGTTGAGTTCCAATCCCTGACCATCCAAATCCTCGTGAGCCTACAATATCAATTTTATCTCTATCAATTGCCAAGGCAATAACTCCTGAAGAGATTAATTTTTTGCCTGAAAAAACAAACGTATTTTGAAACGCTCTATCATCTCCAGCCGCAGCACCAAACAAATAATTAATGTTGGTTTGTATCCCTTTAATATAGCTGTCATTGTCAAAATAAAGTCCAGCAGTGATGGTAATAATAGCGGGGTCTTCAAATTGTTCTTTGCTCCATTTGGCAATCTCTTTTCCTAAATTATAAAAATTATTATCTTCAATATTTTTTACAGTAAGTGCAAGTGCCAAAGCATTGATATTCAAGAGCATACAGGTAATACTTTTATCTTTGGTATTAACACCATTGAGATTGTCAGCATAAATTTCACCCACAGTGGTTGCACCAATAATCAAGAAAGTGTACTTCTGTAAGCGTAAGTTGAGTTGTTCTAAATCATAACTAACAGACGTATAAATAA
>DYTF01000088.1:0-1215 GCA_020726105.1 Sulfurovum sp.
AAAATCTTTAGAGTAAACATAAGTGCCAAAAAGGTCTATCTCTTCACCATAGTGGTCATTTTGTATGGAGTCAATCTTGTAACTGAGCCATCTGTCGGTCGGCTCATCTGCGTAAAACGCATGGTATTCTAGTTTTATCTTTGTGTCTTCATAGGGATCAAAATAGACATCTATCTCACGGTCTTTAAGGTTTTGCCACTGAAAAAGATTGAGTCTGCCGTAGTACTTGTCGCTTGCACCAAAGACTGTGTCGAAAGTTTCATTTTCTTTTGTGTTTGGGTTGTCGCCTGTGGCGTAGGTGTAGGCTAGGGCGACTTTTGTTTTGATGGGCTTGAGCGCATAACCCACTTCCGCATGATACCCCACACCATCGATGTCAACCGTTTGTGAGTCAAGTCTTGTGTAGTCTCCGTAAGACTTCACATAAGTGGCATCATAAAAAAAATCATACAAATCTTTGTCATACACTCTTGCCCCCACATAATAACTTTCTAGTTTATGGTAAATTTCATTGGGTTTGTCATTGAGTTTGTATGCCAACAAAGGCTCTATCGCTGCTTCTTTACCATAGGCATAATGCCCATACATACCCGCACCTTCGTAGCCATGACGGTGTTCTAGGCTTGAGCGGTCAGGGTCATGTAGCATCATAGCACCATAAAAAAAGTCTAAGAAGTTTTCACCGTCTTTGTAAGAAGTTTTCACCGCGTCCCATATCCACTTGCCAGAGTTTTTCCACTCTCCTGGCCCAAAAACCCTGACATCGCCATAGGGTATTTTTTGCCTTCCTGCTGTGACGGTAAAGCCATTGCTTGAGTAGCGTAAGTAGGTCTCATAGAGTTCAAGGTAGTCTGTTTGGGTACTGTGGACTTGATTGAACTCTTTGTTGTACCAGTCTTGTGTGTCAAACCCCCAACCCAGCGCTCTTGCGTCTTGCATAGAGACTCTCGCATCCCACTCTTCATCGAGTACATAGTAAAGCCCCAATTGAATTCTGGTTAAAAGATAACTGTCTTTAGACTCTCCCTGTCTCGGGTTTGAACCATAGTATTTTTCATTCATGCCATCAAAGGACTCAAAACGAAGCCTGACCTCTCCGTCGTATCCGAAGTCGTTCGCATAAAGTGCACTGCTAGCAAGAAGTAATAATGAAAGGTATTTTGGAGAAAAACGCATGAAGTAGCCTTGATTTTTTCGTAGTATATTTAAATACAC
>DYTF01000088.1:1315-3849 GCA_020726105.1 Sulfurovum sp.
TTGTGTTGGCGGGTGAGTTTGGCGGTGTAGTGGTCGTGGCAGAGTGCTGCTCTGATGCCAGGTACTTTGTTGGCTGCAATGCTGATGCCGATGCCTGTACCACAGATGAGTATGCCAAAACTGCCTTCATCGGCAAGCACTGCATGTGCGCATTTTTGTGCGTAGTCAGGGTAGTCTACACGGTCAGCAGAGTCAGGACCTAGGTCTATGATTTGATGGCCTAGCTCTAAGACAAACTCTTTGATGTAGGCTTTAAGCGCATAGCCTGCGTGGTCGGTGGCGATGTAAAACTTTTTACTCATTGTTTTTTTCCTTTGCTGCTTACTGTATGGGTTGTTCGCGCTCTATGGTCTCCACGCGTCTTCCTACGCGCCCCCATCGTACGGTGAAGCGTTGGGCATCCCAAGATTTCTCACAGGCTTTTGATGCGATGTCCACCTTGCCACATACGCGCTTCAATCCTTCGTTGTCTTTGCCTCCACCGTTTGCGTCACCATTGAGCACTTCATCATAAGAGCGGTGCTCTAAACTCATGTAGATAAGCCAAGGTTTACCCACGATGAGACTGTAAGGCACAGAACCCCAAAAACGGCTATCGTTAGAGTTGTCACGGTTATCACCTATCATGTAAAAATGGTCATCTTCTACTTTTGCGTACAGTGCATTGATGGGTTTACCTGCTATCTCGTAAGTGGGCACATCAAAATCTTCGACATAGAGTGGTGTCATGTCTATCTTTTGCTTGTACTCATAATACCGCAAGAGTATCTCAAAAATAGTAGGCCCTTCGGGTGCGTACTCTATGCCAGGGTATGTATCCATATAAGGATTTTCTACCCAAAGTTTACTTCGTAAAGAGATGATTTTACCTGCGGGGTAGTTGGCTTTGATGTAGTCATCTCCTTCATGAAAGTGAATGAGCAGTTTTTTGTTAGCATAAATCAACTCATCACCACCCACCGCGACACAGCGTTTGACATAGTGTATTTTGTGGTTTTGTGGGTAACGAAAGATGACGATGTCTTCTCTTTGGGGTCTAGGGCCTTCTATGAGGTGACCGTTTTTGTTAAAATCAGGCAAAAGCGGTATCTCAAGCCAAGGAAGATGAGGCGTAGGGATGCCATACGAGAACTTTTTGGCAAATAAAAAGTCACCGATAAGCTGCGTACGCTTCATCGAGCCTGAGGGGATGACAAAGGACTGTGCCACAAAAAAGATAAGAAAAAGTACGATAATAATCGTACCTGTCCATGAACTCGCAAAACGATTGAGTGTTTGTAAAAATGCTTTCATTAGATTCTCGCTTTGGCAGATTTGAGTGTGTTGCTTAAAAGCATGGCGATGGTCATAGGCCCTACGCCACCAGGAACAGGGGTGATGTACGAGCATTTGGGGCTGACATTTTCAAAGTCTACATCTCCAACAAGGGAGCCATCAGCGATGCGGTTGATGCCGATGTCTATGACAACTGCCCCTTCTTTAATCATGTCTTCTTTGATGAGTCCTGCTACACCAACACCCACAACTACGATGTCTGCTCTGCTGGTGTGTGCTTTGAGGTCTTTGGTGTGTATGTGTGTGATGGTGACAGTGGCATCAGCGTTGAGGAGTAGGGATGCCATGGGTTTCCCTACGATGTTACTCGCACCGACTACACACACATCTTTACCCTTAAGCTCGATGTTGTAGGCTTCAAATATCTTCATCACACCAAGGGGTGTACAGGCGACAAAACAGTCAAGCCCTGTGACCAACCGTCCTACATTGTAAGCATGAAAGCCATCAACATCTTTTTTTGGGTCGATGACTTCAAGGATTTTAGTGGTGTCGATATGTTTAGGTAAGGGTAGTTGCACCAAGATGCCGTCTATGCGTGGATTGGCATTCATCATCTCGATGGTGGCGATAATCTCATCTTGTGAGATACTCTCAGGCATACTGTGGGTAATGGAGTAAAACCCCACACCCTCACAGGCTTTTGCTTTCATCTTCACATACGCTTGACTTGCCGCATCATCACCCACAAGGATGACCGCAAGCCCAGGAACGATGTTTTTTTCTAGTTTGAGTTGTGCGACTTCTTGTGCGACTTCAGCTTGCACTTTTTTTGCCAGAGATTGACCGTCGATACGCTGCATAGAGTGCCCTTATAGTTTTTTGGCTATTATATCAAAAATACTTTATGCATCAGGAATAATAGCGTGATGAAGCGATTATGGTTACTATTGCCTTTGCTGTTGTGTGGACAGGAAGACTTTATCTCACACTTTGAGTATGGTGAGATGCTCTACGCAAATCCTAGAGGGGTGAGTTGTGCAGAGTGTCATGGTGTAAGTGGCGAAGGAAAAGTGATCGTAGAGTACAGGGATGAAAAAGGCAAACAAGTACTCAAAGGCTCCGACATACGCCTAAACACCATGTCTGACATGGTTCGCGCACTCAATAGTTACCATCAGGTAATGCCGCGTTATTATCTTACCCAAGAAGAGATTCAAGCGATTTATGACTATCTGCAGAAGAAAAACAAGATGAAT
>DYTF01000033.1 GCA_020726105.1 Sulfurovum sp.
CTACACAGTTTGTGCACCAAAGGTAGATTAAAATAGCACTTAAAGTCCAACACAAAAGAGAAAGCATGAATCATTTAATCAAAAAAATACTCATTTTGAGTTTGCTCTTAAGTACCTTTGTTTTTGCAGGTTTTCAGAGCGCGCTTCAAAAACAGAAATTCTTAACCCCAGATGAAGCCTTTATGGTAAGCGCTGTGAAGCAAAAAGATGTCATTGATACCAAAATCATTTTAGCAGAGAAAATTCATATCTATGAAAATAGTCTTTTTTATCGTGTTATCTCTCCGTCCAAGGTTGAACTTGAGGTTACGAAGCCAAAAGCGCATGATTTTGATGGTGATATGGTATACGAAAAAGAGGTTTCGGTTTCGATTCCTATAGCAGACATAGAGGCTAAGGTTAAAGGTGATTATACGCTTGAGATTGAGTTTCAAGGATGTTCTGATGCGGGCATCTGTTATGAGCCCATTCAAAAAAGTTTTACCTTTAAAGGTGCAGAGCTGGGTGTATTTGGTAAAATATCTGCACTTATCAAAGAGGGCAATACCGCAAAAATAGCGGATGTTTTAGTGAATGAAAGTTCGTTTTTTATTCTGTTTTTATTTTTTATCTTCGGGCTTTTATTGGCATTGACACCTTGTATCTTTCCAATGATTCCTATTTTGTCTTCTATCATCGTTTCACAACAAGGCAACAGTGAAAAACCAAGTGTAGCGGGAGCATTTTTTACTTCTTTGGTCTATGTTTTGGCTATGGCATCAACATATACCATTGTTGGAGTGGTTGCTGGGCTATTGGGTGCAGACATACAGGCTGCGATGCAAACCCCATGGGTTTTAGTGCTTTTTTCAGCAGTGTTTGTGGCTTTGGCATTGTCTCTCTTTGGGTATTTTGAGATAGGACTTCCTTCTTCATGGCAGTCAAAATTAAGTAAGGCTAGTGACAACGCTCAAGGCAAAGGCATCTTAGGAACTGCCGTGATGGGGCTGCTTTCAGCACTCATCGTCGGGCCATGCGTCGCACCACCACTAGGAGGGGCGATACTTTTTATCTCTCAAACAGGTGATGCACTCTTAGGTGGGTCTGCTTTGTTTGTGATGAGTATGGGTATGGGTATGCCTTTGTTACTTGTGGGGCTTGGTGCGGGTAAATTTATGCCACGCCCTGGTGGATGGATGACGGCTGTTTCACAAATCTTTGGTGTGATGATGTTGGCACTGGGTATCTTTATGCTCTCGCGCATCTTGCCGCAAGGTGTGAGTATGGTACTTTGGGCATTGTTGTTTATGGGTTCAGCTCTCTATATGGGCGTGTTCAATCCTAGTAGTAGCACGCAGGGTGCAAAAAAGCTGATTCAACTTTTAGCACTCGTGTTTCTACTTTATGGCGTGTCACTTTTTGTGGGTGCAATGAGCGGTTCATCTTCGGTACTTAGACCGTTTGAGCAATTTACGCAAAAAGGCGGTTCTGTGGTGAATGCTACGCCAAAGCATGCAGAAAATAACCATCTAGGCTACAGTTTGGAGCGTTTGATGCAAGAGGTGAAGGCTTCAGAGAAACCTGTTGTGGTTGATTTTGGTAAAAAGTCTTGCACAGCGTGTACTGAGCTTGAAGAGATTACTTTTCCTGATGCGGCAGTTCAAAAAGAACTCAAAGCCTTTACTTTCATCAAAATAGACCTTACGGAAAATACAGAAGAAGACAAAGCACTTCTTAGAGAGTTCAAACTCTTTGGCACACCCAACATCATCTTTTTTGATGCAAATGATAAACATTTGCCAGAAAAGAGTCTGACAGGCTTTGTGTCTCCTGAGGATTTTGCCAAACACTTACAAAGCATCTCGCGATAAGTGTTTATGTCGTTTTGGCTATAATATCTTCAGTCGCGTGAGTGTATCACGCAATTTTAATACAACGGAATAACACATGCAAAAAACCCAAAACCCCAAAAACCTCAGTATCGCCATCGGTGAAGTCAACACCCTTGAGGTGATGCGCGACACGGATTATGGCTATTTCCTGGAAGCCAAAGACACTAAAGAAGTACTGCTTCCCAATGTCTATGTGATGGAAGATGAGATGCCTATGGGCTCACTTTTGGATGTTTTTATCTACACAGACAGCGAAGACCGCCCTGTAGCTACGACGAAGATGCCGTATGCAAAACTCGGTGAATATGGATATTTTACAGTAGTGGACTATAAATCGTATGGTGCATTTGTCAACTGGGGGCTTCCTAAAGATTTGTTTGTGCCATTGTCTGGGCAAAAAGAGCATTTTAACATCGGTAAAAAATATGTGTTGCGCATCTGTCTTGACGAGCAGACAGGACGGCTTTATGGCACGCAAAAGATTGGCAAATATTTTAACCGTGACATGAAAGGGCTGCATCAAAACAAAGTCTTGGATGCCATGGTCATCGCTAAAACACCACTGGGCTATAAAATAGTAGCCAATAATCAATACGAGGGCATGCTCTTTGAGAATGAGATTTTTGAAGAGGTGCGCATCGGCGAGAAAAAAAAAGTGTATATTAAGAGTGTGCGAAAAGATTTTAAGCTTGACTGTTCTTTACAGCCTATCGGGAAAATGGCTAAGATAAGTGAGGGGCAAGCTATGGTTTTGCAACTCCTTAAAGAAGCCAATGGCAGGCTACCGTTTACCTACAAGAGTGATGCAGAAGCGATACAAAAAGTATTTGGGATGAGTAAAAAACATTTTAAGAGTACACTCACGGAGCTTATAACAAGTAAGCAGATACAACTTTTGGATGATGCTATCATCCTGCTCCAATAGAGCATAAAGAGCTTATATGCGGTATATTTTACTCTTTGTTTTGCCGTTTTTACTCTATGGCGCACCTTTTAAAGTAGCAAGTTACAATGTTGAAAATCTCTTTGACGATGTACGAAACGGCACAGAGTACGAGGACTATACCCCAGGAAAACACAACTGGGATGCACGCATGGTGGAGACAAAACTTACCCATACTGCTGAAGTGATTTGTGATCTGGATGCAGATATTATCGGACTTCAAGAGATAGAAAATGCAAACAGCCTCAGAGGACTTGTTGCGCGCCTCGAAAAAGTAGGTTGCCCTTACCCATACAGCGCGATAAGCCACAAAAAAGGCTCATCTATACAGGTGGCGTTACTTTCTCGCCATCCTATCTTAAGACAGCAAGACATACAAGTGAGTTTCGCACCAGGGGTGCGAAACATTTTAGAAGCCGAAGTAGAAGTAAGGGGAGCGTCACTGAGCATTTTTGTGAACCATTGGAAATCAAAAGCTTATAAGGGTTATGAGAGTAAACGCATCGCGTATGCAAAGGCTTTACAAGAGCGTATCGCCAAAATGCCAAAACATAAAGCGTATCTTTTGTTAGGGGATTTTAATAGCGATTATAATGCCTATATGACGCTTGAGTCTAAACACAATGACACAAAGGGCAAAACAGCGTTTAATGATGTGCTAAAAACCAAAATAGGTGAGAGTCTCGTAGAAGAATCACAGATGAAAGATGCAGCAAGTGGCGTGCATTTTAGCCTTTGGCAGGAGCTGTTGCCACATCAAAGATGGAGTCATAACTTTTATGGCAAAAAATCCAGTCTCGACCAAATCGTTTTGCCCAGACAACTGTTTGATGGCGTGGGGATAGACTATGTCAACAACTCTTTCGGGGTTTTTAAAGCACCCTATCTTTTTACTAAAAAAGGCTACATCAACCGCTGGGAGTACAAAAACAAAAAACACACAGGAAAGGGCTATTCTGACCATCTGCCCGTGTATGCACTTTTTGATGCAAAACCTTATGTGCCAAATAGTCCCAAAGTACCAACACGCGATACCCAAACAAAAACAATCGATGCACTCTATGAACAAGCGTCATTGGCATCGCCTGTGAGACTCAATGATGTGGCAGTAGTGCTCAAAAGAGGTCATCACGCCGTAGTGAAACAAGCGGGTGCTAGGCGGGGTATTTTTTTGTATGCCTGTGCAGACTCGCTTGAAGAGGGACGCAGTTATGACTTGCTAGTGGAGGGCATCACTACTTATCGTGGGCTTAAAGAAGTGACGGGGGTTAGCAAGCTGAAAGAGAAAGGCAAGGTGAACCTTGAGGTGTATTATCTCCAAGATAAGCAGATGAGCGCAGATACCCTCAAGCAAAACGAAGTGGTAAGCACCCTAAAAGGTATCTACCAAGATGGATATTTGCATGTAGGAGAGGAGCGAATATTGATGTATTTTAAAAACAGAAAACGCATACCCAAAAATGGTAGCCATCTAAAGATAAAATATGGACATATTGGCTATTATAATAAAATGCAACTGGTGATTTATGATGCTAGAGATTTTGAGATTTTGGAGAAGTGATGGCGTATTATAGTTGGATATTGGCGTTTCATGTGATGAGTTTTGTGAGCTGGATGGCGATGTTGTTTTATCTGCCAAGACTCTTTATCTATCACCGTGAAAATGCAGACACTAAGGCTTTTACAGACATTGTGGAGGTGCAGGAGTATAAATTATTTAAGTACATTGGTGCACCTGCCATGTGGGCAACCGTCTTGTCAGGAGGGACGATGCTCTATCTGAACTCAGATATTCTCTCTAGTGGAGCGTGGATGCATGTGAAGCTCTTTTTGCTTGTTGTGCTCATCGCGTTTCATTATTCACTTGAGCGCATTAGAAAGATTCTTGTAAATAATCCACACTATAAAAGTAGCAAATATCTTAGGTACTACAATGAAGCACCTACTTTATTGATGATAGGCATCGTGATGATGGTTGTCATTAAACCATTTTAGCGCAGTTATGCTATACTGTTTTACTTCAAATTAAGGAAATAACCCATGTCATTGCCAGCGATTTCTCTTCCAAGTATAAACCTTCCTTTTGATATTCCTGTGCTATTTCATCCACCCGTAGATCATTTTGCTATTGCTCTGCCTGCGGTTATCTTGCTTTTGGAACTCATTAATCTTGTCATCAAAAGAAGAGCACTTTCCATGACAGCTTTGTTTTTGATGTTTGTGGCCACTTTGATGGTTGCAGCAGCCTATCTAACAGGTAGCGTGGACGGTAAAGAGGCGTTTGATGCACTAAGCAAAGCAGGACAAGATGAGCTTAAAGGGCACAAGCTTTTAGGTGCTTATCTGTTGATTGTCTCCGTGTTTGTGTTGGCTTCTAAACTGCTTTCTATGATGTTAAGCAGAACATGGACAAAAACACTTTATATGCTTTTGCTTATCGTGTTGGTTGCAGGTCTCTTTAAACAGGGTGAAGAAGGAGGTGAACTTGTGTATGAGTATGGTGCGAATGTTGAGCGTATCGATACTCCTAGTGATGCACAACCTTACGAGCATCAAGAGCCTCTACCTAAAGTCGTGCCACAAATAGAAGTATCACCAACAGAAGTCAATCAAACCGAAGTCAATCAAACCGAGAGCAACCAAACAGACATCAATCAGACCTTGCCTTTACCTGCAGTGACGCTTCCACCTGTTGCTACAACACATGAAGTGCAAGGGATGCCAGAAGAGATGGTGCAACCCAAAATCGCCACACATTAAGTCCTAATAATATATCCTAGCCAAATAGAGACCGCAAGCAGGGGCAAGTGTGTTGTGGTGTTTTGTTTTGCACGCCACTTGTTCTTGTAGGGTTTCTAAACTAAGCGTATCTGTCGCACACGCCATTGCTGCGTCCACCATCATGCGCACTTGTGAGCGCAAAAATCCGTTTGCTTCAAAGTAGATACAGTGATATCCTTTGCGCTTACAGTAAAAAGTACGGTAGATTTCTCGTATACTTGTATGTGTATTTGAGCCTGTTTTATGAAAGTAACTAAAATCGTGTCTGCCTATAAAATAACCCAACGCCTCTTGTAGTACGAGCGCATCAAACGGTTCATACTGGGCGATATATGCTTGCTCAAACACTGAGGGTTTGTGCGTCTTAAAGACATAGCGATAGAGTCTTTTTTTTGCAGAAAATCGTGCATGAAAATCATCTGAAACAAAAGAGAGCCGTTTAATCTCAATGGCGGTGAGTTTTCTGTTGAGTGCTACTTGGAGTTGAGTCAGGTCATCCCAAAAAAGAGGCACATCAAAGTGTACCACCTGTCCTGTGGCGTGTACACCTGCATCGGTTCTGCCACTTGCCGTGACGGGCGAGTGTATCTGCAAAGATGCGAGCGCACTTTCTAAGGCAGTGGCAACCGTTTTGTTAGTAGATGTCTGTTTTTGAAATCCGAAAAAAAGACTTCCATCATAGGCTAGAATAGCTTTTATACGCAAGGTATCTCACTTAAAAATATTTTGACACTTTACGCGAAAAGAGCCAGTTGCTACTCAAAACAATGAGTCCTATCACCACCAGTAGTATCGCGGGTGTTCCCCATTTGTTAAGAGAACTTGCAATGACATAAAACACCATTGTCGTAGCAAAAATAACGAGAAAAGAATGATTTGATTCATAGCGCGGATTAATCATACTAAATGACGCAACAGGATAGACGCTTAAAATAGGGATAAGGCTAATAAATAGAAAAAAGAGCACCCGTCGCATCCGTTTTGCATCTGTTGTAGCCTGCGCCCAATAGGATGCGGTAGTTTGGTAGTTAAATCCATCTTTGTTGCTGTTGTCAAAGATTTCAAGGGTTTTGTATTGGGCTTGTTGCAGTTTGGTTTGAGAATAGGTATAACCATATCCATCACTTAACAACAAAGATGCACCCGATGGGTTAGTCTGAATCACTCCTGTTTGAGCAGAGAAGAACTGCTCATTATTTTTATCGGTACGGTTGTAAATGACAATGTCTTTGAGTAAAACACCTTTTTTTTCCTTGACATAGACATAATAATTGCCAAATTTTTGCCCTAGCTTTCCAGGGGTGATATTGAGTTTGGCTTGAGCTCGTTTCTCTTCTTTAAATGAAGCATAGAACTGTTTGCTCAGGGGCATCGCCAAAAAAGAGATACTCAGTAGAAGAAGTGAAAAGAGCAAACCGAGTAAAACCATGGTACTCAGCACATTTTTTGCTTTGAGTCCGAGTGCATAAAGTACAATCAGTTCATTTTCTTGCGAGAGCCTCATGAGTGTATTGGCTAAAGCGGAGACAAATGAAAGGGGTAGCGCATAAAAGACAATGTCGGGAATAGAATAGGCATATAAAAGCAATAATTCTTGAAAACTTATCTGTATTTTTGAGGTAAGCGTCGCAATTCTTACGATATAGATGAGTGAAATAATAAGAAAAAAAGGCAGAAATATCGTTAAAAATGACTTGCTAAAGTGTGAGGAGAGATACTCTTTAATGCTAACCATAGATGAGGGTTTCCAACAGTTTACTTGCCTGCGTGTCATAAAGATAGACAATCAATGTTGCCAAAGCTAAAAAAGGTACAAAAGGCACACCGCTTTCACGCTTCAGTAACGCAGGAATCATTGCTAAGAGTGCGGAAAGAAAGAGTGCCACGAAGAAGTTCGGAAAACCCAAAAGTGCACCCATTGTCCCCGCTACTATCACATCTGCACCACCCATGGCCTGCTTTCTGGCAATAAGTGATGAAAGAAGCCCGATGAGGTACAGTCCACCTGCAGCCATGGCAGCGTTAAGCAGTGCTGTCAAGAAGTCAGGTTGCACAAGAGCAAAAAGAAGTGCCGCAAAATTAACAGAGTCAGGCACTGCCATATACTTAAAGTCTATCATCACCAAAGCAAAAAGCGCCGCAAAAGAAGCAGCTACAAAAGGCAGATACCACACAAGCCCCAGCTTAAAATAGAGTGCCAAAAAGATAATGCCAGTGAGTAATTCCACCAATGGGTATTGTTTGGAGATAGCTGATTTACAAAAGCCGCATTTGCCACCTAGTACAAGCCAAGAAGCAAGCGGTATGTTGTGATACCACTTCAGGGGTGTTTGGCAGCTTTGGCATTTGGAGGCAGGAAAGACGATACTCTCATTGTTGGGTATGCGGTAGATGACGACATTGAGAAATGAGCCTATCATAATACCTACCATGAAGACAAGAAGTCCTATACTCATTTCTATCATTTAACACCTCCAAAGCGTCGTGTGCGCTGTTCAAAATTTGTGATAATCTCTGCTAACTCTTTACTGGTAAAATCAGGCCAAAGTGTGGGGGTAAAGTAAAGCTCACTGTAGGAGAGCTGCCAGAGTAAAAAGTTAGAAATCCGTTCTTCACCGCTGGTACGGATGAGTAAATCAATATCGCTATAAGGTGTCTGTAGCGTAGTTGAGATATCCGCTTCACTAATCATCTGTTTTCCCTCTCTTATCAGCTTGTTTACCGCGCCCACTATCTCTGCTCTTCCGCCATAATTGAGTGCCAGTATTTGGGTGAGATTGGTATTGTTTTTTGTAAGCTCTTCGGTTAGCTTGATGCGTTCACGCAAGGAGGCACTAAAAATATCTATCTCACCGATGACCAAAAAACGAATGTTGTTGCTTAGGTAGGTTTCTAGCTCTTTTTGTAGATAGCGGTCGAGCAGCTTCATTAAAAATTCCACTTCAAGCTTGGGGCGTTTCCAGTTTTCGGTACTAAAGGCATAAAAAGTAGCCGTTTGTATGTTTGGATTGGCTGCACAATAGGTTGTGATGTCACGAATCATCTCTGCGCCTGCCTCGTGTCCTTGGGTGCGTTTAAGTCCCTGCTTGGTTGCCCATCTGCCATTTCCATCCATGATGATAGCGAGGTGTTTGATGGTGTTTTTAGACATCTGAGATTTCTTTGGAGAGAAGTTTTTTGGCTTCGTTTACTATTTTACTTGCAAGGGTGAGTTTATCGCTGCGCCCCAGTGCTATCTGCGTCTCTTTGGCAATGAAGGTAATCTCATTTTCATCACCACCAAAACTTTTGGCATCTTCAAGCAGGTTGTAACATACCGCATCAACCCCTTTTTTCTCCAAAAGAGCCACTGCATTAGCCAGTCCCTCCATAGAGTCCATCTCTGCTTTGAAGGCTACAGTTTTGATGGCACTTTTATCAATGCCACGGAGCACATCAGTTGTTTGTTTTAAGTCGACATTCCAGCTCTCACCCAATGCAGATTTTTTCAGTTTGCCTCTGTGTGTTTCTTTGGGCGTGAAGTCCGCCACAGCTGCCGCCATAAACAGATAGGGTGTTTTAACTTCATGTTGACTACTTACTTTTTCTACTGCTTCTTTGGTGGCAGTGAAGATGTCTTGCGCACTTTGCGCTTCGATGGTTTTGATGCCTAAAGGCAGACCCTCAAAACCCATCGTAGAGATGTAGGTGACCTCTGCGCCTCTTAGATAGAGTGCCATACACAGTGTCTTTGCCATTTTACCCGAGGAAAAGTTGGAGATATAGCGTACTTCGTCCAGTTTTTCGCGCGTCCCACCCCCTGTAACGATGACAGGTCTGTTTTCCCAAAAAGTATCCTTGCAGAGCGCTTTTGCAACTTCAAAAAATATCTCTATAGGTTCTGCCAATGCCCCACTGCCCACATCCCCACAGGCAAGAAGCTTATCTTGAGGCTGTATGATGCTGTAGTGATTAGTTTGTAAAAATGTAAGCGCGTTCATGGTGGGAGTTTTGGCAAGCATCTGTGTATTGGCAGCAGGGGCAAGCAGAACAGTATCTCTAAATGCCAATGCAGTTTGGGTGAGGATGTTGTCTGCGATGCCTTGTGCTATTTTATTGAGGGTGTTGGCAGTGGCAGGCGCGATGATGAAGGCATCACATTTTCTGCCCAGTTCTATGTGGTTAAGCTCAGAACTCCATGTTTCGGTTTTTTCGCTCAGTACGGCATTGCGTGTCAGTGCTTCAAAGGTCAGTGCAGAGACAAAGCGTTCTGCTGAAGGGGTCATGACGACATGTACTTTTGCGCCTGCTTTGATGAAAAGACGAGCCAATTCACAGGCTTTATACGCCGATATACTTCCTGTGACACCCAAAAGGATGGTTTTTCCCTGTAAATCAATCTGCATGAGGACTCTTTTTAAAAAACCTATAAAAGAAGTTTTCGACGGTTTCCATCGGTGTCCTTGAGATGGCAAGATTTCCTTTGGCTACATTTTTAGTAATAGTGCTTCCCGCGGCTATCAACACATCATCTTCTATGGTAACAGGGGCGATGAGTTGTGTATCTGAGCCTACAAATACATTTTTCCCGATGATGGTTTGGGATTTCTTTTTTCCGTCATAATTACAGGTGATAACCCCCGCACCGATGTTTGTGCCTGTATCAATCGTAGCATCACCCAAATAACTCAAGTGACCTGCTTTGACTCCAGTGAGGGTCGATTTTTTGACTTCTACAAAGTTACCGATATGGGTATCACTCAGGATTGAATCGGGTCTGATTCGTGCCATAGGTCCTACATCGGAGTTTTTGATTGTCGCATCTTCTATCACAGAATGTGCCTTGATGTGAGAAGCGATGATGTGTGAAGCTCCCAAAATGCTGACACCATTCTCAAGCATACATTCCCCTTCAAAAGTAGCGCGCGCATCGATGTAAATCGTCTCACTCAGACGCATGCTCACCCCCGCCTTCATCCATGCTTCTTTGATGCGTCTTTGGTGTATAGCTTCAGCATGGGCAAGATCAAGTTTAGAATTGACCCCTTTAAACTCTTCCTCGGCAACCATCACAGGATGTACCGTTTTACCTTCATCGACGGCCATTTTGATGATGTCAGTGAGGTAATACTCTTTTTGGGCATTGTGATTTTGAAGGGCAGGGATGTAGCGTTCGAGCACTTCTTGTTTGACACAGTACACGCCTGCATTGACCATCTCTATCTCTTTTTGAGACGGGCTACAGTCTTTTTCTTCTATGATTTCAAGCACATTCCCATGGTTTATGGCAACACGACCGTATCCAGAGGGATTAGTGAGTTGTATTACAGACATATTGATGTCCGCATCACTTTGGATAAGAGATGAGAGGGCTTCTGTGGTTACAAGTGGCATATCACCGTTAAGTATGAGTACTTTTTCGTGTAGCGTCTTGACCCCTTTCATAGCGCCACCTGTACCTGGAAATCGTGCTACATCTTGAGTATGGAATTTGATGTTGTTATAGCTGGTTTCTATGGCTTTTTGGATGCGTGCCGCTTCATGGTAGAGTACGACGGTGATATCATCACAGAGCTGTTGCGCTGCATCGATGGCATGAAAAAGCATTGGTTTTCCAGAAATCTCATGCAGTACTTTAGGTGTCGCAGACTTCATTCTTGTGCCTTGACCAGCTGCTAATATAACAACGCTTAGAGACATTTTGAACCTTTTGGGTAAAATTGCATAGAAACTATGAGTATTGTGATTATATCCAATGCAGATTAAAGGTATGAAATTTGACATGTAAACATTTTGGGGTCTGTGGCTCATGCGGACTTTTTGAAAGTACTTATGAAGTCCAGTTGGCACAAAAAAAAGAGAAGGTTTCTCAGCTTTTAATGCCATTTTATGATGCAGAGCCAGAAGTGTTTGACTCACCCACGCACCACTACCGTGCACGCGCAGAATTTCGCATTTGGCACGATGGTGAGCAGTGTCATTACGCGATGGGAAATATCCAGAAAAACGGTGCTGTCTGCATAGAAGAGTGCCCTAAAGTCATCATACCAATAGAAAAGCGTATGTGGAAATTGTTGGAGTGCATTAATTCCTCCTCACAGACATTAGGACATAAGCTGTTTGCCGTGGAGTTCTTGGCAAGTACCACCGATGAATGTCTTATTACGATGCTGTACCATAAGAAGTTGGATGAAGCATGGAACAGGGAAGCTAAAGTTTTGGAGCAAAAACTGGGATGCAAGATTATGGGTCGTAGCCGTAATCAAAAGGTGATACTAAGAGATGAATATGTTATCGAAAAATTGCTCATTGATGGAAAGACATTTGTCTACAAACAGTATGAAAGTAGCTTCACTCAACCCAATCCGATGGTCAATGTAAAGATGATTGAGTGGGCGGTTAAGCAGGTAAAAACGATTGGGCATGGTGATTTTTTAGAGAGTTATTGTGGGCTTGGGAATTTTACTCTACCGCTCTCTCATTATTTCGACAAGGTGTTAGCAACTGAAATCAGTAAACGCTCCATACAAGCCGCACTTGAAAACTGTGCGCTTAATGATGTTAACAATATCACCTTTGCTAGGCTCTCTTCAGAAGAGATGACACAAGCACTCAGTGGCATAAGAGCATTTTCCAGACTCAGAGGTGTGGATTTGGCAAGTTATCATTTTAGTACCGTGCTGGTCGACCCACCAAGAGCAGGGCTTGATGTTGAGACAATAGCGCTTATCTCAGATATAGAGCATATCATCTATATCTCTTGTAATCCTCATACTTTAGCAAGAGATTTGGAGACTTTAACGCAGACACATAGAGTCGTTGAAAGTGCACTTTTTGATCAGTTTCCTCATACGGAACATGTTGAAAGTGGTGTTTTTTTGTGTAAAAAAGTGTAGAAAACCTTATCTCAAGTTTATGAGATAAGGTTTGTAATGTAGTAGAAAAGCGTGAAAAAAGAACGGATGGAATTACTTCCAGCCGTCTTTTACTACTTGTTCTGATTTTTTATGTGGGTATTTTTCAACCAACTCTTTAACTGAAAGTTTTTGATCACCCTCTCTCATAAAGTGAGCCAGTGTCACCGATGCCCAGTAGTCGTTGGCATACTCTGTGCCTTTGAGTTGAACTGGAACACCATGTTTATTTACCGTGTGACAAGCAGAGCAGGTGATAGGTCCGGTGTATTTTCCATCAGGACTATACTGCAACGCTTGTTCATGTGTAGTGACATCAACAGACTTTTCTTTGCCATCAAAGCGCGTAGAGTACAAGCCGTGTGTAGACTCGTGACAAGTTTGACACGCAAGGTTTCCGTGTGCTTTAGAGTATCTGTAGAGTGAGTATTTATTAGGCTGGTCGATAGGGAAATATTTTCCGCCCGTACTTTGCTCGACAAAAGGTGCCAAGTGGCAGTCTGCACAATGTGGTTCACTTGCAGAGAGCCACCAGTCATTTCCTGCAGAAGCCGCAGAGTATGGCACATCACCACCTTCTTTGTGATTCCATGGTTTAAGGTCTAGTGCGCCATTTTTTCCGACATTTTTGACCAGTGTAGCAGATTTATGGTCGATGTAGTAGCTGAGTACTTCGTCTTTTGCACCTGTTGATTTCGGGTCAGCCATGGCTGCAAATTGTTTCATATCACCACCTGCAACCACATCCACCATTTCTTTGAGTGTTTTATTTCTCAGTGTTGCGCCTTGTTGGAGTGAATCATGCGTGATGTCATCTGCTGCGTAAAATGCTTGTGCAACTTTGGTGTGGCAGTTTGTACAGTACAGACCTCTCAGTTCTCCAGCATCTTTGCCATGCTCGTCTTTAGTTGCAACATTTTCAAGCTGCCATTTTCCGTAAGCATTAAGGAAGAATGGAGGCTTAGCATTCGGGTTAGAGTGCGCATCTCGTCTTACATAACAACCGCCACCAGATTTTCTGATGTCACCTTTTGCAAATCTGGCTTCACCATATCTGTCTGTTACGCGGAAAGGGTTGGTATCATCATTCATGTTAGAGTTTTGGAAGTGTGTCGGGTGACAAGATTGACAGGCTTGTGATCTTCCTGCAGCATCGGGCATAGGCACTAACCCAAGGTGGAAACCATGTACAGCTTCAGAGAGTGGTTTAGCTTTGACTGCTTTGTATCCTTGTGCGGTTACTCTTGGTTCTTGGAGGTTACCTGAGACATTGTCGCCATGACAATCCGTACAGTTCACAAAGCCTACTTTGCCTAAACGCTGTGAAGGTGCATCATTGCGGTAGTCCGCCAAGAAGGTTGTACCATGGTGCTTATCGTGAAGCGCAAGGATGTTGATAGAGCCTTCTGAGAGCCTTGCCATGTACTCTGAAGTGTCAGGGTAGGATTTCCAGTACTTGTACTCTTCGTCTCCTTGTTTGAGGCCTTCATCTCTAGCCATTTGTGCTGCTTTTCCTGTGCGAGAGTGACAGGCGTAGCAGTTTGGTATGTCTACAGGGTTGGTTCCAAAGTACGATACAGCATGACCATCAGGTTGATTGATCTGTTTTCCATCACCCGTGTGAAGTTCTACGGTTGAGTACTGAAAGGGTTGAAAATCTTTTTCTGTGATACCACGAAGTGAACCTTTTCTAGTACTGTCATTAAACGCAGTCAAAGGCAGACCCAAAGCATCCCAAAGATGTGACGCAGTGAGAACCAGTTTTACATCTTTCACTGCAGGCACAAGGGTGTCTGTCATAACGATGTTGCCACCTTCTTTGCCTGCATATGTCATATATCCTGTCATCGGTGCACCTGAGGGACCATGATCGATTTTAACTTGAATTTGGCGACCCACATGGAGTCTATCTTTTGCCGTTACGCCTGCTGGCATCGTGCCCTCAAGGTCTTTGTAGATGAAGAGGTGAGTCCATACATAGTTGGCAACATTGTCTCCTGGACTGTCTAGGTGACCGTCACCATCGGCATCTTTGGCTACACTCCAGTACTTCATCTTGTTGCCTTCAGAGAAGGAGTTGTCTTTGGTGTATGCAAACACTTTGACATTGTCATCGGGTGTTAAGAGCTTAGGGAGATCCTCTCCTTTGCCTACCTTAATCGCTTGAGATTGGATAGAGTTGTAAGGTGGGATGACACAGCAGTAACTCATGTCAAAACCAACACAGTGCATACCAAGTTCATAGTTTACGAACATGCTATAGTCTGCCTTTGGTTGAAACACGGTTTGGTCTTTGGTTTTGACAGCCTTGAGATTGTCCATAGTGAATGGAGGTGTTTTATCGTAGCTGTCGATTGAAAAAGCAACGGATGTAGCGAGGGACAAGGCTACAGCGCTTTTGAGTAGGGTTGAAATCATTTTAGTCTCCTTTTAAATTTGATTACAGGATATTTTTACATTTTAAAAGTTAGGTTTACTTTAAAATTTAGTATTTTTTACGAATATGTATAATTTTTTTTTATATGTATAATTTAATCAAAAATAAGTAATAAGACATAATTATAAATTAGATAAATCGATGTCTTATCTAATTTATTTAATCATCAAGTAAGATAAGCGAGAACGCAAGAAGTGCCTTAATGCGCCCTCTTGTTGTTAGGGTTGAAGTCAAGTCCCTTGAGCGCATCGATGGGCTCATCTGGTTTTCTCTCTTGTATCTGCTTCATTGTGTCCACGGGTCTGTCCATGATGTATTTTTCAGTTCGGATGATGTGATGTTTTGTGTTGTACCAGCGCTTAAGTCCTTCCTTGTAACCATGCACATACGCCACATCACTAGCGAGTACTTCATCAACAGTGTATTCTTTTTGCAAGCCTTCTTTTTTGTCTTTGACAAAGTTCACTTCAGAAGCGAGTTTGCCTGAGCTAAAATAAAACTTTTCTAGCCCTTCTTTTTGGTCGTTAACATAGTTTGTTTCGATGCGTAAGTTCCCATTTTCATAAAAGAGTCTGTTGAGACCATGGCGTTTGCCTTTTTCATAAGGCATCACTTCAAGAAGTTTGCCTTCGGTGTCATACCAACGCAATGCGCCATCTCTGAGTCCTTGCGTATTGTTAACTTCCATGGCGAGCCCTCCTGTGGTGTGGTAAATTTTTTCCATCCCCTCTTTGATTCCTTCTTTAGTCGTAGTACGAGTCCCATCGACATAGTTAATCTGTGATTTGATAGCACCATTTTCAAAATATTCCGTAACAAGTTCTGCTTGAAGTACAGTAGAAGTCGCTACGACAAGTAGTATATAAAAAAGTCTCTTCATGCTTGACTCATGAGGCGTTTATGTTCCACCATGGCGCAGTGGTTTTGTACTACATTGATGCCTGCATCTTTTACTTTTTGTGCCGCGTCGTTATGGATGAGTTCAAGTTGTGTCCAGTAGGTTTTGACATCACCTCTTGCGATGACTGCATCAGCGATTGCAGGCAGTGCATCAGGTTTTCTAAACACCACCACCATATCTACAGGTACATCGATCTCTGCAAGGCTTCTGTAGACTTTTTCACCCAAGATGAAGTCTTCTTTGGGGTAGACCGGTATCATCTTGTAGCCAACATTTTTTAAGTACTCTGCCACATGGTTGGATGCCTTGGTGTTATCGGGCGATACGCCTAAAACAGCAATGGTTTTTGCCTCTTCAAAATAGCGTTTCATCTCTTCTGGGTTGCTGTTGATTCGCGGTAGTTCACATTCCATATTTGTTATCCTTTGTGATATAATTCTGCCCATATCATATCTAGGAAACTTAAATGTTAGACTTAAACAAGATTCAAAAAGCCTATGAAAGGGTATCGGGCGTAGCACACCACACACCATTTAGCTATGCTCCTATTTTGAGTCAGTTAAGCGGCTATGAAGTCTACCTGAAAAAAGAAAATCTCCAGCGCACGGGTGCGTTCAAGATACGAGGCGCATTTAACAAACTTGCCACACTCATTGAAGCAGGCGAGCGGGGCGGTGTGGTAGCAGCATCTGCTGGCAATCACGCCCAAGGTGTTGCTTTTTCCGCGAAACATTTCGGTATTGAAGCCACCATTGTCATGCCTGAGTCTACACCGCTTACTAAGGTATTGGGTGTCAAAGAGTTTGGTGCAAAAGTGATACTTCATGGAAGCAATTATGATGAAGCATATGCCTATGCGGTGGCGTTTGCCGAAGAAAAACAGTTTGCTTTTGTGCATCCTTTTGCAGATGATGAAGTGATGGCAGGTCAAGGGACAATCACGCTTGAAATGCTTGAAGAAGTGGGTGACCTTGATGCGATGGTAGTCTGTGTGGGCGGTGGCGGACTGATTTCGGGTATGTCGGTGGCGGCAAAAGCACTGCAACCGACTATAAAAGTCATCGGTGTCTCGGCAGCGGGTGCACCTGCGATGAAAAACTCTTATGATGCAAAAACAGCATTAGATACGCTTTCGGTCAGAACCATCGCCGATGGCATCGCTGTGCGCGATACCTCACCCGTTACTTTGGAGTATGTGTTAAAAAATGTCGATGTTTTCGAGACGGTCTGTGAAGATGAGATAGCCTCGGCAATCTTGTTTTTACTTGAAAAACAAAAAGTGCTGGTTGAAGGCGCAGGGGCAGTGGGTGTCGCAGCACTCTTACATGGCAAAATCGATTTGCCAAAAGGCTCCAAAGTAGGTATTGTGCTGAGTGGCGGCAACATCGATGTTACGATGCTCTCCTTGATTATCGAAAAAGGTCTGATGAAATCCGCCCGAAAAATGAAACTCATCGTCACACTCATCGATAAACCTGGGTCTTTGCAGTCTTTGACGGGCATACTCAAAGAGATTAGCGCGAATATCGTACAGATAGGCTACGACAGAACATCGACTGATTTGGCGTTTGGGGATGCGCATGTTTCCGTGTCGTTAGAGACCAAAGGGGTGGAGCATCAGATGCAAATCAGAACAGAACTTCAAAAAGCTGGATTTTCGTTTAAAGAAGCCCATTGATGATAGCGATTGATTTGGGCTCCAATACGCTTCGAGTATTGGCATACGAGTGTTCAAGCGGTACACGGATTTTTGAATTTGAAAAAGTGGTCAGAACTGCCGATGGTCTTGTGCAAACAGGCATCATAAGCAAGGAAGCCACAGCGAGGGTTATAGCGACCATTAAAGAAGCACAAGCGAAGATTGATTTTAGCTCCTCAGTAGTCAAAGCAGTGACTACTGAAGCCATGCGCAGAGCATCAAATAGTGCACAGGTACTGGATGAAATCAAAAAAGAAACAGGGGTAGCTTTTGAAATCATATCAGGAGAAGAAGAGGCAAGACTGACCTTAAAAGCGGTCAAATACAGGCTTGCTGCTTTAGCGTATGTCCCCGATTCTTTTGTGGTTGCCGATATAGGCGGGGGGTCTACTGAACTTATTTTTCATTATGGCGAGGAAACATTTTCTCAGAGTTTTCCTGTGGGTATCGTGACCATCGCACAAACGCATGCGACTTTGGAAGCGATTGGGGGTGCCTTACCTGCGGCAATGCAAGAGATGAGCCTATTTTGTCAAAAGGTGTATCAAGCCAAAGGCAAAGTACAGGCGTATGTCGCCACTGCGGGTACACCTACAACTGTAGCTGCGATGAAGTTAGGGCAGAGTTATGAGCGTTATGATGCTTCAAAAATAAACGGCACTTCCTTGCAACTCCATGAATTGGATGTCTACCTTGAAAAACTACTCTCACTTAACCCAAAAGAGAGACAGATAGCCGTAGGAACGGGGCGTGCTGACTTGGTCGCTGCAGGCATACTCATCTACAAACAACTCTATAGGCTACTCGGATTTGAGACCTGCATCGTCATTGATGACGGATTGCGTGAGGGTGTAGCCTTGGATGCCTGC
>DYTF01000089.1 GCA_020726105.1 Sulfurovum sp.
CTTCGACCCCCTGGTCCCAAACCAGGTGCGCTACCAGACTGCGCTACACTCCGTTACCTTATAAAAAGGAACGCAATTATAATCAAAAGGGTAAGAATTGTCAATAGTTTTTAGTAAAAATAGCCGAAATGGTGATTTTACACCGTATATTGGGGGTACTTTAGGCGTTAGTGAGTATAATAAAATCAATTTGAAAGTACATCTTAAGTATTAAAGTTTTTAAAAGCACGGAGGCTTCATGAGCAAACTCATACACAGTATGTTTCGAAAAAAAGTATATCATCTGCATCAAAGTCAGTTTGAAAAAAGGCTAGGAGCTTTGGCACTGGTTATGTTGGGAGTGGGTGGTACGATTGGTTCAGGTATCTTTGTACTCACGGGTACCACAGCAGCTACAGTTTCGGGTCCTGCTATCGTTTTAGCTTTTGTTTTTGCAGCAGTTGCGGTAGGGATGTCGGCACTCGTGTATGCTGAACTAGGCTCTAACATCCCCGTCTCAGGTGGCGCATATAGTTATACCTATGCCTCAATGGGGGAGTTTATGGCATGGATAGTAGGCTGGAACCTCATCCTTGAGTACGGACTCATCGTGCCAGCTGTTGCGACAGGATGGGCTGGGTACTTTAGAGGCTTCATAGAGACTGCGCTTGGATTTCATTTTCCCCTTGCCATTACAGGTTCGTTTGATATGGCAAAAGGCACTTATGTGGATATTTTTGCTCTTTTGATGACCGCTTCTATCTTTGTTCTTCTCACGCTGGGTATCACCAAAACAACCACTACCAATACCATCATTGTTTCGATTAAACTCGCCGTATTGGCTCTGTTTGTTTTTGTTGGTATTGAGTATATTGATTTTAAGCATCTTGAAAACTTTATGCCTTTTGGTTGGAGTGGTGTTTGGGCGGCAACTTCTCTCATCGTCTTTGCTTATCTTGGATTTGATGCACTCGCAACAGTAGCCGAAGAGACCAAAGATGTGCAAAAAAACCTTCCTATTGGGCTGATTGGCTCATTGGCGCTGAGTACGGCGCTGTACTTGGTTGTGAGTTTTGTTTTAGTTTCCATCGTGCCCTATGGGTCACTGGATGTCCCTGATGCTTTAGCTTCGGCGATGTATCAGCTCGGTGAACCTGTAGTGGGTAGCATCATCGCTATTGGTGCGGTTATCACGCTGACTTCGGTACTTATCGTGATGGGGATAGGTTTGACGCGTGTGGTGTATGCACTCTCAAGAGACGGTCTTTTGCCTCACTCTCTTGCCACGCTCCACCCCAAAACAAACACACCCTACAAAATAACGCTCATTACGGGAGTCATCGCAACTTTTATCGCTGGTTTTGTGCCTTTTAAGGTATTAGCGGAGCTTATTAACATCGGGACATTGTTTGCCTATTTTATGATTGGTATCAGCGTAATGCTCATAAGAAAAAGAAACGGGGGGAAATGTGGAGATGGATTCAGAATCCCCTACGGAAAGGTGCTTTTACCTCTCAATCTCATCTTGCTTGCTGCGGTGATGTTTGGTTTTTCAGGACAAACCTGGATACGATTTGTGTTGTGGAGCGGTCTTGGTGCTCTGCTTTATTTTGCCTATGGCATGAAAAACAGTCTACTCAATAAAGAGAGTTAAACCATCTCTACACCACGCTCGCCCTTGGCAAGCACCCCGATGACATACCCGTCTGTATTTGCAAGGACCGCCTCAACATCTTCAGGCTCGACGACCCATACCATGCCTACACCCATATTGAAAGCTCTGTACATCTCATCCTCGGCCACATACTGACCCATAAACTCAAAGATAGGCAATACCCTGATGGCATCTTTGTTTACAATGGCTCTCATGCCCTCAGGAAGGACTCTAGGGAGGTTTTCTACGATGCCCCCTCCTGTGATGTGAGCTAAGGCTTTTACGAACTGTTTATTGGCTTTATACTCTTTGACATAAATGCGTGTAGGCTCAAGTAGCGTATCGACAAGCGGTTTGCCTTGAAACTCAGTATCCAAACTCATACCCAATTTGTCAAAGAAGATTTTTCTCACCAACGAATACCCATTTGAATGTACACCCGAACTTGGCATGGCTATGAGTATCTGACCTTCTTTGACATTGGCAACGGTATCCATCTCTGAGCGCTCTGCGATACCTACGGCAAACCCTGCTAAATCAAAGTCATTCTCAGAGTACATCCCAGGCATTTCAGCTGTTTCACCGCCTACGAGTGCACACTCGCTCCGACGACATCCCTCTGCAATCCCTGCTACGACATCTCTTGCATTTTGCGGCAAAAGTTTACCTGTGGCGTAGTAGTCAAGGAAGAACATCGGCGTGCCGTTATTGCAGATAAGGTCATTGACACACATCGCAACAAGATCTATGCCTACAGTGTTTAGCCTGCCACTTTCTATAGCGATACGCAGTTTTGTCCCTACACCGTCTGTTGCAGAAAGAATCACAGGTTCTTTGTAGCCACTTGGAAGGGCATACGCACCTGCAAATGAACCGATACCGCCTATGACATTTTTATCAAAAGTAGATTTTACATCTTCTTTAATGGCTTCTACAAATGCATTGCCCGCATCGATATCTACCCCTGCATCTTTATATGATATGTTTGACATTATTGTCCATCCTTCTCGTCACATTGGCATGCGGGGAATATTTTTTTAAGTATGATTAATCCTGGGCAAAATCCTGTTAGTCCCGCTACAAGAAGCATCAGCATCGTCACAACTTGCAGCATAAACGCAACCGCAATCATATCTGAAGCCGCCAATCCCATGACAATACCCAGTATACTTGCTTGTATAATGCGTTGTATCTTTTCAGCGCACATCAAAAATCCTTACTTAAAATTGGGTGTATTGTACCTAATTTTAGCTGTCTTATTTGATAGGGCGTATTCTAGCAAAGCCATCCTACTACTCTTTAACAGATGACTCATGTGACTAGTCGCATTTAAGAGTTAAGCTTGCGCCCTAACTTCTCTTCCACTGCATTTACTTTGTTGCCCAGCCTGCCTACGGGGCCTTCACGCCAATCAATTTTTATGGAACTATAGACACGACCACAGTCTTTTTGAAGTTCTTCATAGGCTTGGTTGATAACGGCTAAAACCACTTCAACGGTTTCACCTTCTATGATCGTACCCATGGGTGTCAGCTGATATGTCAATCCGCTTTTATCTACAATATCGAGTACGCGTGCAACAAATGCACTTTTACTTTGGGTTTTTTCTGTGGGGAACATTGAAAATTCGACTAATGCACTCATGATTATCCTTTGGTGTTTTTAATGTTATAACAGAATATAGGTTATAATTTGCCACACAAAAGGATAAAAATGGCAGATATCATCGTTGTAGGAGCAGGCGCTGCAGGGCTTATGGCTTCTATCGTTGCAGCAAGGGCTGGACATCGTGTCATACTGCTTGAGCAAAATGCCAAAATAGGCAAAAAAATCCTCGTCTCTGGCAATGGTAAATGCAATATCAGCAATCGCTATATCCACCCAAACCGTTTTTATGGACACAATCCAGACTTTATAGAAAAAGTGTTGCAAGGGTATGAATATGAGGCTATTGAACCTTTTTTTACCTCCATCGGACTTGAACTCACCGAAGGCAAAGAAGGCAAAATGTTTCCACTTTCTTTGCAGGCAAGCTCTGTCGTTGAACTGCTTGAATACGAGGCAAAAAGAGTGGGGGTACAGATACTCTGTAATGCTGCGGTCACTTCTTTGGGAAAAAATAGAGATACATTTAGCGTTGAGACCGCGCAAGGTACAC
>DYTF01000034.1 GCA_020726105.1 Sulfurovum sp.
TTATCGAGTATCTTTTTACCCAAAGGCAAAAAATTATACAGTCCGCTTCCACCCACAGACTGGATGAGCCCTGCTCTTATGAGGTAGATATGGCTAGGTAGCGTGGCGTCATTGGGTGTCTCTTTGGTGCTAGGAAGTAATAATCTTGAATATCTCACGCGTTGTATCCTTTGGTATGATGGTCATTTTTGTATTGTTTAGCATCTATGTGCTCAGTGTTTATATCAAACATAGCCTTGACTGCTTCAATGTAATTTGCATTTTTAGCATCTGCTGAAGCATGACGAAGATTGTGTGTCGGGTCATGCAGGAAACGATTGAACATCTGTTCTGCCATTTTTCGCATATTGGCTTCATACCCAGAAGGAATGAAACCTTTTTTAAGTGCACGCTGCATCTCTTTTTCTATGGCTACACTCACACGCTCTCTCATCTGCTTCACCACAGGCTCCACAGAAAGCGCCCTAAGCCAATCATAAAAATCTTGTGTGTATTGTTCTACAATCTCGCTTGCTTTAACAGCTTGCTCTTCACGCATGGCATGGTTATTGTGAGAAATGGAGCGGAGGTCGTCAATGCGTAAAATTTGCAACTTTTCTACTTCCATATCTTCAATGTCACGAGGGATTGCCATATCAAACCACAGTCTTGGCAATGCTTCGTTTTCTATGAGCTTTTTTGTTATGATTGGTTCTTTTGAAGAGGTTGCGCTAAACACTAAACGGTAACGATTGAGATACTTGCCTAGCTTGTCCAAACTCTCTGCTTTAACATTCTCGCCCAAAGCCTGTGCAATGTGCTCTACTTTTTCTTTATCTCGCCCCAACATCACGACATCACACCCTGCCCTAAGTAGATGTTTAACTGCAAGAACTGCCATCTCACCTGCACCAATGACTACTGCGGTCATACCTATCATATTTTCGCCCAAAAGCTTATGGGCTTGTGCTACCGCCACAGACGAGATAGAGATGGGGGTTTGAGAGATTTGGGTTTCATTGCGTACTTGGGCTGCACACTTGACGGCATAAGAGATTACTCTATTAAGCTTGCGTCCTGCCGTACCGTTTTTATGGGAGATCGTAAAAGCTTCTTTGACCTGCCCTGTAATCTGAGATTCCCCAATCACCAAAGAATCCAATGAGGCAACCACAGAGAAAATATGCTCCACAGCCTCTTCATCGTCAAAGCGTCTCACTAGCTCCTTGATTTGATAAAAATTGAGCGTACTTTTTTGACTCATCAATCCCAACACCGTGTGGTAGCTTGAAAAATTATCGCCTGTAGCCAAAACAATCTCGACACGGTTACAGGTAGAGACGATGAATGCTTCATGAATAAAATCAAATTCAACCAATTGATTGAGCATCTGTGTCATCTCTTCTTCACTCACAAATGCCAACTTCTCTCTCATTGCCTGCTCGCAGTGATGATGCGAAAAACTCATAACCTGATAATACATCAAAAGTCCCTTTCAATCATCTGCAAAGCGATGCCCACAAGCACCTCTTCATTTCTAAACCTCATCAAGGCAATCGCTTCTTCAACAAGTGCCTTGGCTTGTGAATAGGCTTTTTCTATAATGCCATATTCTTGCATTTTGGCTTTAATCCACAACTGCTCATCTCCCGTAAGATTCTTAGTATGTAGAGACCTTAGGCGCGCTTGTCCTTCCTCGCATAAAGCTTCATAGAGATAGATGTAAGGAAGTGTTGTTTTCCCTTCTTTAAAATCATGCAAAGCAGGTTTGCCCAGTGTTGCTTCATCGGCTGTGATGTCAAGCAAATCATCAATCATCTGAAAAGCAAGACCCAAATTCTTACCATATATCATATAGTCCTCTTTGGGTTTACCTGCAAGCAATGCTGCAGCCCCCGCACTGGCTTCCATCAGCGAAGCAGTTTTTTGGTATATCATCTCAAGGTAGCCTGCCGTGTTGGTACTAAATGCCTTAGAAAGTGACACATCTTTCAGCTCACCAAGACTGAGTTGGATAACCGCATTGGAGATTATTGTAGCAATTTCAGGCGAGATGACACCCAGTTCAAAGAATCCCTTGGCATACAAGATGTCGCCGAGCATAATGGAAGTTTTATTGCCATAAAGCGCATTAAGGGAGGGCTTGGCGCGTCTGGTGTAGGCATCATCGATGACATCATCATGCAAGAGACTGGCTGCATGAATCATCTCCACGATGGCGGCTGTTTTGATGACCGAGAGTTCAGACCCTGCTATTTTTAAGATGAGTTTTGCACGCAATCTTTTACCACTTGGCAGCTGCTTGTACAACGCGCTTACTTCTTTGTCGTCTAAGTCAGCTATGAATTGTTCTATCTTTCTCTCAACAGCTTGAAGCATCTGTGCTACCTTCATTCTAAAAGTCATCTCTACACTATAGGTGCTAATTATATCCAAACAAGGTTAATATTTTCGCGCTGGCTACTCTTGGCGAATGGTGAAAATGGTGTCTTCCACTCTATTTTTAAACTTCAAGGCTTCTACTTGCTGGCGTAACATGCTCTTCTCTGCCTTTAGAACTGCAACCTCTGTTTGCATTTTATTGACTGTTTTGCTTTCATGATAAATCTGATTACTCAAATAGATTTTTATCAGCGTCAAGATAAGCACAATCGCCATAGATATAAGCGTGACAGACACCGTCCCAAAGGTAATACCGTTAATCATTGGGCTTTTCTTTTTAGCATTCATGGGTAAACCTAAAACTTCTTAATTTGGCAGAGCGGCTTCTGGGGTTTATCTTAAGCTCCGAAGCAGAGGCTGTCTTGGGCTTAGAAAAAAGCGTTTTACCCAAAGCATTCTTTCCACCACAAGTACAGCGCAGTGCTGCACTATCACAGATACACGCCTGTGACCATTTTTTAAAACGGTTTTTTACCAAACGGTCTTCAAGCGAATGAAAAGAGATAAGAGAAACCGCTTGGGTCTTAATATGTCTGCGCTCTAAAGCATCAAGTAGTCCTTCTATCTCGCCTAGTTCATTATTGACCTCGATGCGTATGGCTTGAAACATCAAAGTAGCAGGATGAATTTTCCCTCCAAAGGGTGTTACTGCTTTGGCTATTTCACTTAAAGCTTTTGCAGAATTTATAGGTGTGTGTGCACGCGCTTCGAGTATAGCCGTTGTAAGTTTTTTGTACGCGGATATTTCCCCGTAAGCATCAAAAATATACTCTAGGCTCTCCCGTGAGTAAGTATTGACCACCTCATACGCAGTCAGTTTAGAGGTAGTATCCATACGCATGTCAAGCGTCTCAGAGAGAAAAGAAAACCCTCTCTCTTTTTTGTCAAGCTGCAAGGAAGAGACACCAAAATCCGCCAATACCGCTACAATAGGTGTCTCTTTGAGCGTCGGGAAAACCTCAGCAAATGTGCCTTTATAAAGGCTGCTTCGGTTTGAATACGGCGCTAAACGCTCTTTTGAAAATGCCAAAGCTTCATCGTCTCTGTCTATGCCTACATGGCGCAATCTCTCATACCGTTCAAGTATGGCAACGCTATGACCCGCGTACCCAAGCGTACAATCAACAAAATATCCTTCACCTACCCCATCAAAGCTATCGAGTACCTCTTCTAGTAGTACTGGGATATGTGGTGTTTGCATCACGCGCCTTTGTTCTCCCTTTGCCTCTAAAGCACTCTAAGGATTGTTAAATCAAAATGTTATCATAGCAAAATTAGATGAAAAAAATCATCCAGTTGCGTGTTGATTTTTATTCTTATAAGAAAAACAATGCGGTTTATCTCAAGAGTTCTGTAAAGCATATTTTGTTATACTTTGTCAACTACTACCTCACTCAGGATGTGATGATATGAATCAAACCCAAAAAAGATTAAGCATCATCAATTATGCTATTTCTATTACAGACAACGAAACGATACAACTTCAGCTCTTGAAACTAACCATGCTTAAAGCAGATGAGGCACTTCAAAAGATTATTGATGCCATACAAGCGGAAAACTATGCACAGGCACAAAGGCTTATCGCGCAATACATCGAAACACCAACACAAAGCGTTCTTCAGAGATCCACCCAAGAAAAGAAAGACCCACTTCATGAAGAAAGAGAAGCTATCATTAAAGAGTTTGATCTTTTTGTTGTGCCAGAGAGGGAGCTAGTGAGCCAAAAAGTGCATACTGATGAGTTTTTTACTGACACACAAAATAATCAAGCAGTACCATCTCAATCGGGTAATTATGATAGTTTGCTCGAGATTGATACAGATGAAATCTTAAAAGACGATACTTTTTTTGAAGAAGAAAGCGCACACAAGTTAGCACCTGCAGGGCAAGAAGATGGTATGGAATCAGATAGTGATATCTTTAGCCAAAACGAACTCTTTAGGGGGTCCAAACCTCAAACCGATGTTCACAACAAACCAACCCACTATAAAGCCATTCCTTATTTGAGCCAAAAAATAAGTAGTATGTCTAAACAATATCCTTCTATTGACACAGCACACAATCAATTTGAATCTGCCACAATGCTTTTTAATAAAATAAGTCAAAAAAGTTACACGGAAGAAGAGATTGAAGAGATGCTGACACACATCAAAGAGCTTACAGAAAAACAGCATTATGCTGAAGCTGCGCAACTACTGCTTATCTGCGCCGCAACTGAATCAAAATTTGCCCAATTTATGCTTGCTAGGGAACTCTTTCAAGGTATTTTATTTGAAAAAAATACCCTTGAATCCTTTAAGCATATGACAAACTTAGCAGCTGAGAATTATCCTGAAGCACTCTGCGATTTGGGTCAATTTTATGAGCATGGTATGGGTGCAAAAATGGACAATAAAAAAGCGAAGCAACTCTATTTTGAAGCCATGGAGGCAGGTATTTTGCGCGCTGAAAAACACTACAACAGACTCAAAGAAGAGCCAAAGAAGTTTTTAGACTTCTAAGTTAGAGATTGGGCCCTAGCGATACAATCCCCTTATATGCAACCTCTATCATCTTGTCAATCTCTTCATAAGTGATGATATAAGGTGGCATAAAATAGATCACGGCTCCCAAAGGCCGAAGCAATACCCCTTGGCTTAACGCATACTCATAGACTTTTAAACCGATGCGTTCACTCGCCTCAAACCCCTGTAGCTCTACTGCTGCCACCATGCCTTGTTGGCGTACTTCCTTAACATGAGCCAAAGTTGTAAATTGTTCAAGTTTTTCTTTGATGTAATGACTTTTTTGCATATTTTCGCCCAAGACATCGTGTTGCTCAAAGATTTCCAATGTCGCCAAAGCTGCTGCACATGCCAATGGATTGCCCGTATAACTATGTGAGTGTAAAAAAGCTTTATGGTCATTGTAGTCACAATAAAAAGCATTGTAAATATCAAGGGTTGTCATCACAACAGAAAGGGGCAAATACCCTCCCGTTATCCCCTTAGAGAGTGTCATAAAATCAGGAGAAATACCTGCATATTCACAGGCAAACATTTTGCCTGTTCGACCAAAACCTGTCATGATTTCATCAGCTATGAGATGTACGCCATACTGAAGTGTCAAAGCCCTGGCACCCTCAAGATAAGCAGGATGATACATATGCATCCCGCCCGCTCCTTGTATCAAAGGCTCAAGGATGAAGGCTGCTATCTCATCTGCTTTTTCACTCAAGACCTCTTGCAGTGCCTGCAACGCCGTTTGTGCTGCTTCTATGCTCTGGTCTTTGGGCACAGGCACTTGCCTGTTGGCTATCAGAAGTGCTTCATAGGTTTCCTTGTAAAGCTTTACATCTCCTACGCTCAGTGCACCGATAGTCTCACCATGGTATGAGTTTGTCAATGAGAGAAAAACTGGTTTACATTTCCCTTGATTTAAGTGGTAGTGATAACTCATTTTTAAGGCGGCCTCAACAGCAGAAGAACCATTGTCAACATAAAACACTTTTGTCAAATCTACGGGTGTAATCGAAACCAATTTATGTGCCAACTCTATGGCTGGTTCATGTGTAAAACCTGCTAAAAGTACATGTTCCAGCGTCTCAAGTTGTGCTACTATCTTTGTGTTGATAGACGCATTGGCGTGACCAAAAAGATTGACCCACCAGGAACTGACCGCATCTATATAGCGATTGCCATCAAAGTCATAGAGATAGATACCTTTTCCTGATTTTATGGGTACCAAAGGGAGTGTCTCGTGGTCTTTCATCTGCGTACAGGGATGCCAAATAACTTCTAGGTCTCGCTGCATCATTTTGGTATTTTGATTGGGCATACTGTTTAAAAACTCCGATTCGTTAGCGATAAGCTTAGTTTAGGTAGAATATTGTACAAATTTTTCGATTGAAGGCAGATGAAGTATGATAAGTTGGATGCAAAAACACAATAGATATTTAGTATGGACAATCTGGATAGCAACCCTTGCATTTATTGGTGCGGGTTTTGTAGGATGGGGAAGTTACAGTTTCGGCTCCAAAGCGGGCAATGTTGCAAAAGTGGGGACGATTGAAATACCCCAGACAAAACTTGATTTTGTTTACAGCAGCCTCTATAATCAATACAATGAAATGATGCAAGGCAAACTCGATGAGGCAAAAGCAAAAGAGATGGGACTTTTACAGCAAGCATTCGCGCAACTAGAAACACAAACAAAACTCTTAAATTTTGCAAAAGATACTGGGCTAATTGTCTCAGACGAAGAAGTTTCACAAAAGCTCCAAAAGATTCATATCTTTCAAAAGGATGGGGCATTTAATAAAGAGATTTATGACGGCTATCTTAGAAATCAGAGGCTCAAGCCAAAGTTTTTTGAAGAGATTCTTAGGGAAGAACTTATCATTCAAAAAACACTTTCACTATTGACAATCAAAAGCCTTCCTCTTGAAAAAGAAGCGATTTTGGCTGCTATGAATGTGGGTGACAAAATGGCGTATAAAATTTTGACAAGCAATCAAGTTGACAGTGTTGCAGATGAAACAAAAATAAAAGCACAGTGGGAGATACAAAAAGAAAGCTTCCTTACTGACCCAAGCTACACACTCTCTATCGTATGGGTACCGACTAAAGACACACTTGTGACCGATGATGAAATCAAAGCACATTTTGAAGCCAACCGTTTTAACTACACCGACGCTACAGGGAAACAACTCTCTTTTGAAGATGCAAAAACTTCAGCCACAAAAGACCTTCAAATCAAAAATACAAAAAAAACGGCACAAAAAACCTATATAGCATTTAAAAAAGGTGAGTACGCAGCTGATGAAAATATCACGCTTGATTTTGGTAACCCTAAGCTAACACAAGAAGTGTGGAAAGAACTTAAAACAAAATCAATTGGTGACATCAGTAAGCCCAAGATAATAGGAGACAGCTATGCAATCATCAAGATTGAAAACGCTATCTCTTCTAGGGTAAAAACATATGAAGAAGCCGAAGAAGAAGTCACTGCTCTCTATATCAAGCAAGCAAAAAAAGAAGCGCTTTTAGCCCTAGGTGAAAAAACGCTCAAAAACTTTGATGCAAACAGTTCTATTGTTAGCGATTTTGTACGCTTTGAAGAAAATGTCAACCTTGAGGGACTAAACGATGAAGAAAGTTTACAATTTTTACAAAAACTCTTTACATCAACAAAAGAAAAAGGTATTATAAGCATATCGGATAAGGTGGTTGTTTATACTGTATTAGAACAAAAGCTTATGACAGCCGATGCAAATCAGACAAAGTCTGCGATGCAAACTGTCAACAAGCTAAAACAAAATATGTTTGAGTCAAATCTAATCAAACTATTGGACAAACAGTATCCTACAGAAGCTTACATGGGAGGGCTTTCAAAGTGAATGATACAATTTTAGCTATAGATATCGGTTCTACTAAAATATGTGCTATCATCGCTGAAATTAAAGACTCTCAGGTTCTCATTCAAGGTCACGGTATTGCAAAATCTCAAGGGGTTAAAAAAGGTGCCATTACCAATATCGAACTCGCATCAAAATCGATAAAAAAAGCGATTGGTGATGCAAAGCGTATTGCAGGTAGCAATATCTCTTCTGCTACCGTTTCTATCTCCAATGCTTACGCAAAAAGCCTCAACTCAACAGGTATTGTCAACATACCGCACAAAGACATCTCCATTAAAGAGATTAACCGTGTGATGCAAACAGCACTTTACAATGCAAATGTTCCCAATGAATATGATGTGATTCATGTATTGCCATACAATTTCAGGGTTGATGACCAAGATTTCATAGAAGACCCCATCGATATGAACGCCAGTCGCATGGAAGTGGATGTCAACATAATCATCACACAAAAATCAAACCTTTCCAATCTGAAAAAAGCAGTGCGCTCTGCTGGTATAGAGATAGATGGTATTGTTCTAAGTGGCTATGCCTCAGCGATAGCAACGATGGGTGAAGATGAAAAACAACTCGGTGTCGCCGTTATAGACTTAGGTGGTCAAACGAGTAACCTAGTCATACATACAGGGAACTCAATCCGCTACAATGATTTCTTAGGCGTAGGTTCAAACCACATTACGAACGATCTCTCCATGGCCTTACATACCCCTTTACAGATTGCTGAAAATGTGAAAGTAAGTCATGGTAATCTCATAGAGAGCTCAAATGAAGTCATTGAATTACCAATTATTGGGGATGAAGGGAGTCACAATGGGGTCTCTTTAGATATTGTGCATTCAGTCATCTTCTCACGGGTAGAAGAAGCACTCATGCTTTTAGCCAAATCGCTTGAAAAA
This sequence comes from Sulfurovum sp., assembly GCA_020726105.1. Taxonomy (GTDB): domain Bacteria; phylum Campylobacterota; class Campylobacteria; order Campylobacterales; family Sulfurovaceae; genus Sulfurovum. The sequence continues at coordinate 8,716 of DYTF01000034.1, forward strand.
TCTTCACTCAAAGAACAAATCGGTGCGGGTATCATCCTAACTGGCGGGATGACAAAACTCAAAGGTATTAGAGAATTAGCTCAGGCTATTTTTACGGGTCTACCTGTACGCGTAGCATACCCCCATAATGTACTGGGACTTTTTGATGAGTTAAAAGACCCTGCTTATTCAACTGTTGTGGGTTTACTGCTTTACAAAGCGGGAAGGCATGCGCAATACGAAATTGACTTTCAGCAAACCATGTTACATTCAAAACAAGTGCTCGAAGAAAACCTTACAGATATTCGTTTAGGCTTAAGCGAAATACCAAAACCAGACACAGCATTAAAATCCAGATTGTTCGAGAGTAAAGAATCTAGCAGAAGAAATAGTTACGATGAAGAAACTGGGGATATTATCTTTGTCGATCTTCCAGATTTAGGACATGACAATCAAAATCCACTGAAAAAACTGGCAAATTGGGCAAAGCAGCTTTTTTGAAAATATTTTACACACATCAACTAAAAGGAAGAAGAAATGGAAGAGTTTGAAATAGAGATAATTGAGTCAAAGGGATCCTCTAATGGCGCAAAAATAAAAGCTATTGGCGTAGGTGGTGGTGGTGGAAACATGATTAACCACATGATTAATGAAGGGATCACTAGCATTGATTTAATTGTTGCCAATACGGATGCACAAGCTCTATCCACTTCACTTGCACCTTTTAAGATGCAACTCGGCATCAATGCAACCAGAGGCTTGGGTGCAGGGATGATACCTGATAAAGGACGAGAAGCCGCACTTGAAAGTTTTGAAGACATCAAAAGTATGTTAGCAGGTTCGGACATCGTTTTTATCTCTGCTGGTCTTGGTGGTGGAACAGGTACAGGGGCTGCCCCTATCATTGCTCAAGCTGCAAAAGAAGTGGGTGCTTTAACTGTTTCTATTGTTACAAGTCCTTTCAAATTTGAGGGCAGAAAAAGAGCTAAACTTGCTAAAGAAGGGCTTGAAGAACTTAAAAGAGAATCTGACTCTATTATTGTTGTTCCTAACGAAAAACTTCTCTCTGTTGTTGAGAAAAACCTTGGTATCAAAGAGAGCTTCAAAATGGTAGATGATATTCTAGCTCAAGCGGTTGGCGGTATCTCCAAAGTCATTCTTTCTCATGGTGACAATGATATCAACCTTGACTTTGCCGATGTAAAAACAGTGATGAGTCATAGAGGTCTTGCGCTCATGGGTGCTGGCTACAGCATTGGTAAAAATGCGGCTTATGATGCAGCAAAATCCGCAATCGAATCACCACTACTTGATAATATTTCCATCGACGGTGCCATGGGTGTCTTAGTACACTTTGACATTCATCCAGAATACCCTATTATGGAAATTAGCGAAGCTATGAATATCATCGAGGAGAGCGCTGATGAAAATGCTTCAGTTATCTTTGGTACAACGACTAATGCTGATATGGCGATTGATGAGGTGCGTATCACTATCGTAGCAACGGGATTCGAAGACAAAAGCACAGTCTGTGAACCTATAGCCAAAAAACAAGAAACACTTCTTAGCTCCAGCGCAAGCACTATCAATACATTCCGTACTGCAAACAAAATGGTAGTAGGCGGATACAATGGTGACATTGAAGAATTTTTAGATGTGCCCACTTTTATCAGAAAACAAATGGACTAACACGCTCAAACTTATTTTGCCAAAGCAGAGTTTCTTCCTCTCTGCTCTTTTTTTCTTTCTTCACTCTATTATTAAACATTTTTTGTTATCATTAATCAAATTTTACATGACGGAAACAGCATGAAACATATCAAGAAACTTTCAACTTTAGCGACGACCACAGGATTGGGTGTACTTTTGGCAACTGGCGTTACGGGCTGTTTTAGCAACAATGAAACACAGCAAGAAGACACCAAAGCCAAAAACGCCTTTGTCATCATCGAGGAGACCGCTCCAGGGAGATACAAAATCAAAGATGAATTCCCAGCAGATGAGACACGCATCGTACTAAAAAAACTAGATGGTACAGAACGGGTGTTAACCAAGTCTGAAATGGATGCCTTAGTTGCTGAAGAAGCCGCCAAAATAGACAACGGCACATCCAACCTCACAAAAGAACAAGACGCACAAGTATCACAGCAAGGTGGTATGGGGCTAGGAGAAGTATTACTCTCAAGTATCGCAGGGGCAGTGATAGGTTCTTGGATAGGCTCTAAACTTTTTGGCAATCAAAACTTTCAAAACAACAGACAAGCAGGCTACAAGTCACCTTCGACCTACAGCAAAAGCCAAAAAAGTTTTAGCACAGCAAAATCAAGCAGTAGCAAGAGAAGTGGATTTTTCGGAAGCAGCAAATCATCAGGCACTTCAAATAGTACTTTTGGTGGCTGAGAAATGCTTACTTTGGAAAAGATAAACCCTTTAAGTGCAGATTATCTCGAAACGCTGGGTTTTGTGTGGCATACGGATGCGGACAATAGTGCATATATCGCCGATGCTCTCCTGGTTATCAGCACAGAAGAAGCAGAGGCTTATTACGCAGCAAGTAATATGCTTTATGATATGTATATCCAAGCTGCGCAATATGTCATAGACAATGCTCTTTTTCATGAGATAGGCATACCTTTTAACCTTATAGAAATCATCAAGGAATCTTGGGATAGTGATATTCATTGGCATCTTTATGGTCGTTTTGATCTTGCTGGAGGTATAGATGGCAAACCCATCAAACTATTGGAGTTTAATGCAGATACTCCCACTGCGCTCTTTGAGACAGCCGTTATCCAATGGGCGATGTTGAAAAAAAACACTCTTGACGAAACCAAACAATTTAACGGTCTTTATGAGGCACTCAACGACAACTTTAAACGCCTTGTGACACTTGAAGAAGATGTTAGCTCGTTTGAAGAACGCTATGATGGATGGCACTTTCTTTTTACTTCCATCAGAGGAAATGCCGAAGAGGAGAACACAGTCAAGCTCCTTCAGCACATCGCAACAGAAGCAGGTTTTAAAACAGAATTTGCCTACATAGACGAGATAGAGTTTTCGGGTGATGAGGGAATCTTTTATCAAGACAAAAACTATGAATTGTGGTTTAAACTCATACCATGGGAAGAGATAGCACTCGAAGAATCTGACTTAGCAATGCTACTTACAAGCATTGTCAAAAACCAAAAGGCAATCATCTTTAATCCTGCCTATACTCTACTCTTTCAAAGTAAAGGGTTGTTAAAAATCTTGTGGGATCTTTATCCTAATCATCCCTTGCTTTTAGAGACATCTTTTGAGCCATTACAAGCAAAAAAACAAGTCAGAAAACCTGTCTTTGGAAGAGAAGGAAACTCTGTAATCATCTTAGATGAAAAAGGTGAGGTACTCGAGGGGACAACGGGAGACTATGAAAACCATAAAATGGTTTACCAAGCTTACGCAGCGCTACCCACAGATGAAAAAGAAGACTCTTATCAAGCAGGTGTTTTTTACGCCTATGAAGCTTGTGGTCTTGGGTTTAGAAAAGGTGGGAAAATCTTAAATAATATGTCAAAATTTGTAGGGCATAGTATTCAGAGTTAGATTTACCCCCCCCACTGGTTTAGTTGCTCATTTTTTACATTCAATAGAGACTATCTCTACTGTGTCACCATCTATATGGGCTGCGGTGAGGCTACCACCCCAAAGACATCCTGTGTCTATGGCTAAGATATGTTCATCTTGATAGAGTCCCAAGGTTGACCAGTGTCCTATGATGATTTTTAAATCAATCTCTTTTCTGTCCTTGCATTCAAACCAAGGCTTTAGCCCTTTTTGTCTCAATGCATCTGTCGGTGCACCCTTTTGGTCAAAATCGAGCCTATGATCTTTATAGCTGTAGCGCATACGCGTAAAAGCACTCACCAGATAACGATCGATGTCTATAAGGCTTGCCTCTCGGTTAAACTGGTCAACACCACTTCTGAGGATTTTTTGAAGCCACATCTTCGCATCATCCCCACCCAACTTTTCTTCTATTCTCTGTGCATAACTCAGTGCCATACCCAAATCAAACTCTGGTGAGATGCCCGCATGCGCCATGCAGTAGCCAAGTTGATAATCCACATGCAAAAACTTTTGGCTTCTCAGCCAATCAATGAGTATCTTGGCACGGGGGGATTGCAGTATCGGATCAAGCGTCGGATTGGATTTTTTGATACCATAATAGGCAGCGATAAGCGTAATGTCATGATTACCCAGTACAATCTGCACACGCTCTTTGATGCTATAAAGATACTCCAAAGTCTCAAGAGAACCCTCCCCTCTGTTAACCAAATCTCCGGCAATCCAGAGGGTGTCCTGTGTAGGATCAAATGCTATCTTCTCCAACAATGCTCTAAAAGATGCATAACACCCCTGTATGTCTCCTATTGCCCAAACTGCCACTATTTTACCCCTAAGTGTTTTTTGTACGCAAGTGCTTTGTCTGCAAAAGACATCTTCGCGTACGCCGCTGAGGGAGAAGGAAGGTAAACCGTTTCAACCTCAAAATGAGAAAAATGTACTCTAAAAAGCGCTTCTGCTTTTTTGCCCGTGAAGGCGACTTTAGTGATACTCGGATAGGCCTCAAGCAATGCCGCAATATCATTAACCTCTTCCTCTTCCAAAGAACTATCAAGCGAAGTCTCTCTGCTACATCGTTTAATCATATCCCACAGACCAAACTTGCTCTCTTTAAGTAGCCATATTTTTTGGTCACGGTTGTTGATGGGGTAAGCGGTGATGTTCTCCAAGAGTTTCCAAAATTGATTGCGCGGATGTGCATAGTAAAACGCTTTTTCAAAGGACTGGATGCTGGGGAACGAACCCAGTATCAGTGTCTGCGTATCTTGAAACACGATGGGTTTAAAGGGATGCTCTAAAAGTTCACTCATAGACAACTACTTACACGCCCTACGCATATTTTGCACAATAAGCACCAAAAGTGCTAGCGCGAATATCTTAGAGTTTATCTCAGAGCCTTTATGGGTATTGATAAATGCCGTAGAGTGCGTCATGGCTTCACCCCCAGCTTGCATAGCGATGATGTCGGGGATGTAGTAGTATGCAAACAAAAGCCCCGTTGCGAGTACAAAAAAGGTGGCTACCTGCGTCAGTGTGTCGCGTTCAAACTTTTTAAACTTATAGCCTTCATAGAGTACAACTGCTACCAACATCACAGTCACCACATACGACAAGCGCAAAAAGTTCTCTGTCATAATCTGCCCCTCTTGAAAACGCGTGAGCACCTCTGCCCCAAGCCATGCCTGCGTATGAAAGGTCACAGCAGTCACCACGATGCCTGCATACAGCATCATGCCCAGCGTTGCAGAGAGGAAGATAAGATACGCCATGGTTGCCATTTTAAAATATCGGTTCATTGTGTATATCCTTAGTCAAATTCAATCACAAAGCCACGGTCAAGTCCTGCGAGGTCTTTGTAAAAAGTGAGGTATTTTACCCCGATTTTGTTAACAAAATCTTGCAAAGGTTCTTTCTGGTCATAGCCCATCTCACAAGCAAGAAAGCGAATGCCTCTTTGCTTGACATCCAAGATGATTTGTTTAAGGAGTTCATCCCCCACGCTACCACCAAACAGTGCCTCTTTGGGTTCATAATCAGCGACATTAGACTCCAACAAAAAATCTGCAGCGATATATGGAGGGTTTGAAACTACCAATTGGAGTGTCTCGGGCACATTGTCAATGAGATTGGAAGCGCGTAAGACTATTTGATTTTGTAATCCAAATGTTGCTATGTTTTTTGCGGCAACCTTTAAAGGAATTTCACAAATATCTGTAGCGATGATGTGCAGCCTAGGAAACTTCCGTGCCAACACAACCGAAATCGCACCAGACCCCACACCTATCTCGGCGATAGAGGTGATGTTTTCTTTCCAAATCAGCTCTGCCACCACATCGATGAGTATCTCAGTCTCAGGACGAGGAATCAACACACCCGCTTCTACTTCAAGGTGAATGTCGTAAAAACTGGCAGACCCTACGATGTACTCATAGGGTTCATATTTGGCTCTTCTTTGGATAAGAGTTTTATACTCTTCTACATTTTGCAAAAGCTCTCCATCATGCGTAATCAAATAAATACGGTCTTGTTTTAAATGATAAGCAAGTAATAATTCTGCTTCATACTGTGGGCGTTCACATGCCTCTTTAAGTGCTTCTTTTGCCCATGCCAGTGCATGCTTAACGGTCATGGCTGTCCAAAAAAGCAAAGATACCATCTGTTGGCATCGGCTCATCCACAGTGGCATCAACATCAAACCCCAACTCTTTGAGTCTTTCAAGTACAGGCGGATGGGTGTAGTAAAAGAAGATAACCAAAGGGTGTGATTTGGGGAATGCTTTGTTTTCGCTTACCAGTTTCATCAGTGCTGAGACAAGATTTTCTTTGCCACCCACGCTAGAGCCGTATTCATCTGCAGCATATTCGTTATGACGGCTCACGGCTGACATAAAAGGGGTGAAAACAAAACTTAGTACGGGTAGAAGCAACAACAGCATGGCTATCTTGACTCCAGCTTCAGGTATGACACCCATCTGTGTAAAGAGCGTATCGGGTAAATGACCAAAAAGGTAAAAGGCGATGAACAAAAGCAGCCCCATCAGCCCGATATTTTTCCAAATATCGCCATGTCTAAAGTGACCCAACTCATGCCCTAGTACCGCAAGGAGTTCACCTGTGTTGAGTTTTTCCAAAAGTGTATCAAAAAGTACAACGCGTTTACTTTTACCCAAACCGCCAAAAAAGGCGTTGAGTCTACTGTCTCGCTTGCTTGCATCCATCACAAAAATACCGTCGCTTTTGAGTCCAGACGCGCTCATCATGGCAGTGATTTTTGTTTTGAGTTCCCCCTCTTCAATGGGTGTAAAAGTATTAAAAAGTGCCATAAAAGTAGGTGCTAACAGATTTGCTAAGACTGCTACAGCAAACATCGCCACAAACCCCCAAAGCCACCATGACGCATAACTGTCGATAATCCAAACCAAAAGTGCAAAAATCCCAGCACCTAAAATCACAAACAACAGGCTCGATTTAAGCGTATCAAGCACATACATTTTGGGTGTCATTTTGTTAAATCCGAAGGCTTCATCAATCTTAAATTTCTGATACAGCTCAAACGGAAGTCCAATGATGTAACCAATCAGTAAAAAACCAAAAAGAAACAGTACCCCTTGAATGAGGCTGTCTTCTACTGCTACGCATGATGACAACCATGCAAACCCTGCAAATACCCACCAAACAAATGTCAAATATTCTACAAAAGTGCTGACGAGTTCAAGTTTGCCTTTGGCTACAGCGTAATTGCCTGCACTTAAATAATCTTGCCCAGACATCAGTACGGGTGTTTTTCTTTTTTCTTCATTGATAAAACCGATTTGCATCAAAGCAATATAGATTTTTAAAAAGGTATAAACAGAGTACAGCGCAATGATGATTTCCAACATGACAATCCTTGTAAAGAGATGCTGGAATATACCCAATCAAGCCTTAAAACCCACTCTCTTTGCTATAATACACGCCATACACACAAGGATACACCGTGGCACTCATAGACCTTTTTGAGATCAAAAAACAGTATGACATCAAACTACTTCTTGATAATGTCGACTTTCACCTCAATGTTGGGGAACGCATCGCGGTTGTGGGGCAAAACGGCTGTGGCAAATCAACCCTGATGAAGATTGCCTTGGGTACAGAAGAGCCGACCGAGGGCAAACGGGTGGTTGCAAACACCCTACAGATAGAAATGCTCGCCCAACAACCCCGTTTTGAAGCCACCCTCACGGTACGAGATGCCATACTAGGCGAACTAAGTGAACTCAAAGCCGCACAAGAAGAGCATGCCAGACTTAGCCTAGAAGTAGCCGATGATTTTGAGAACAAACTGCTTCTTGAAAAGCTCGAAGCTATCTCTACTTACCTTGACCACCATAATGCATGGAACCTCGATGACAAGATTGAGCGCATCTTGCAAGAGTTCAAACTCAAGGAGTACGAAAACCGTTTAGTAGTGTCACTCTCAGGCGGGGAACAACGGCGTGTGGCACTCGCTTCACTGGTGCTGAAAAAACCCGATGTATTGCTGCTTGATGAGCCGACCAACCACCTTGATGTCTATATGGTGGAGTTTTTGGAAGAGATACTACTCAAAGAGAAATTTACCCTGCTTTTCATCTCCCATGACAGACACTTCATCGACACCATCGCCACGCGTGTCATCGAGGTAGAAAACCAAGGACTGGTCTCTTATAAGGGTGGATACAGGGACTATCTGCACCAAAAAGAAGAACGGATGCTCTCTTTAGCAAAAAGTCATGACACCCTACTCAAAATGCTCAAACGAGAAGAGGAGTGGCTAGGAAAAAGTGTACGCGCACGCGAAAAACGCAACCAAGGTCGTAAAGCGCGCGTCTTTGAACTGCGTGAACAAGCCAAAAAGAACCCGACACTCATCCGCAAAATGCAAATCGAACTTGAACGGGAAAAGAAGAGCTGGCGAGGTGAAAAGGGTTTGAGTAAACGCAAAATGCTTTTTGACGTGGAACATCTTGGTTATAGCATAGCAGATAAACTGCTCATAAAGGACTTTTCAACACGCATCTTGCAACGCGACAAAATCGCCATAGTAGGCATCAACGGAGCAGGAAAATCTACCTTGCTCAAACTCTTGCTTGGGCGTTTAAGCCCCAATAGCGGTCTGATAAATAAAGGTGAGTTTAGTATAGGCTATTTTGACCAACACCGTGAAATGCTCAATGATGCCCATACCCTCATCGAAACCTTTTGTCCCAATGGTGGCGACCATGTCGATGTACAGGGTGCACATATGCATGTCTATGCCTACCTTAAAACCTTTCTCTTTCCTCAAGAGTATATGAATAAAAAAGTAGGACAGCTCTCCGGCGGTGAAAAAAACCGTGTTGCCTTAGCACTGCTTTTTACCAAAAATGTGGAGTGTCTTATCTTGGATGAACCAACCAATGATTTGGATATCCAAACCATCACCATCCTAGAAGACAAACTCATCGCGTTTCAAGGTGCATTGCTTTTTGTCTCTCACGACAGGTATTTTATAGACAAAATCGCTTCTAAGCTCTTCATCTTTAAAGGTGAGGGTCTGGTTGAAGAGTCTTACCAAAGCTATACCGAGTATCTGGAGATTGAAAAAGAGATGCTGGAGCTTGATGCGCTGGAGCGAGAAGTCAAAGCTGAATCCAAAAAAACAGAACTTCTGGCAACAAAAAAGCAAAGCAAACTCAGTTACAAAGAACAGCGCGATTTTGACATGCTACCCAATGAAATCGAAGCACTAGAAGAGCAGATACACGCGCTCAATGCCTG
>DYTF01000035.1:0-2834 GCA_020726105.1 Sulfurovum sp.
AAGCCTTAAAAGTATGACAATGTGACAGTATTTTTGAACACCAAAGCAACATTATGATACGCTAACATCTACTAAAAACAAAGGGAGAAGAGATCCTTGAAGCAATTAGCGCAGATTAAAACAGTAGGTTTTGTACTCAAACCTGATGCGATGGAAATCAAACCCATTTATGAGAAAATCAAAGCGCAATTTGAAGCCAAAGGGTTGCGTGTACTATTATCAGAACATTCTGCTCAAATGATTGGGATGGAGGGTTTTGATTTTGAATTAATGAGTCGGGAATCTGATTTTTTGGTCTCTCTTGGGGGGGATGGTACACTACTCTCTTTGGTGCGCCGTAGCTACCCTCATCATAAGCCCGTAGTAGGCATAAACGCTGGAAATTTGGGCTTTTTGGCTGATGTGACAATCGAAGGGGTAGATGTCTTTTTAACACAGCTTTTAAGTGGTGAGTACCGTATAGATAATCGTATGATGATTGCGGGGTATATCCAAAGAACCTCGGGAGAAAAAATAGACTTTTTTGCTTTAAATGATGTCGTTATCACCTCTTCCATACCTTCAAAGATGGTCAAAGTGAATGCGTATATTGACGGAGAACGGTTCAACTCATATAGAGGTGACGGACTGATTATCTCTACGCCAACAGGTTCTACGGCGTACAATCTCGCAGCAGGTGGACCTATTGTTTATCCCTTGACTGAAGCGTTTATCATCACCCCAGTTATGGCACATTCTTTGACCAATCAGCGTCCTTTGGTGGTGCCAACTCAATTTTATATCAAGCTAGATACTGAAAAATATGATGCCATAGCCAGTATAGACGGGCAAGAGAGGTACAGTCTTGAGGAGGGTGATGTGATTCACTTAGGTGGCGCAGCAGAAGGAGCGAAACTCCTACACACAAAGGGGCGTAATTATTTTTCTGTTCTAAGGGAAAAACTTTCGTGGGGAGATGCAAATTGATAGAACGCTTATATCTGCGTGAACTGCTTGCATTTGATGAAGTAGAGTTGGAGTTTGAAAAGGGATTGGTGGTATTTACGGGTCCTAGTGGTGCAGGTAAATCAGTGCTTATCTCAGCGATACTCTCAACTTTTGGCTACACGACCCAAGGAGCAGCCTCAGTGTGCGAAGTGGGCATTTGTAAGCCACAAAAGCTGGAACATGAGGCGTATGAACTAGAAGATGAACTCACCATTAAAACGGTGAAAAAAGAGAATCTGCGTTATTTTATAGAGGGGCAAAATATATCCAAAAAAACACTCCAAGAGATGTTTACCCCTTATGTAAACTATCTGTCTGTGCGCGACAGGGGAGGTTTTGAGTCTGAAATGCTTTTGGGGATGCTCGATACACAGCTTGCCTCCAAAGACAAGACATTTAAACAGCTACTCAAAGAGTACCAAAAACGCTACCACAATTACAAACAAAAAGCACTGCAGCTTTCCAAGATAAAAGAAGAGGAAAGTAAACTCGCTGAACTGATAGAGTTTGCTACTTATGAGATAGAAAAAATCGCTGCAATCAATCCGCTTGCAGGTGAAGAAGAAGAGTTACTCAAAATCAAACAGTATCTTTCGCGTATGGACAAAATCAAAGAGGCACTTTCAGGTGCGATGGGTATTTTCGCACTTGAGCATAGCATAGAAGAGGTTTACAGACTGCTGGATAAAGATGCTTCGTTTTTTGGGGATGCCATGAACCAGCTTCGTGCTGACTTTGAGGAGACAGAAACACTTGCGGATGAACTTGATGAGGTCAATGTCGAAGAAGTTCTAGATCGTCTCAGCAATCTTACTTCACTCAAAAACCGTTATGGAAGCATAGAAGAAGCTTTGCTTTATAAAGAAGAAAAAGTAAAAGAGCTTTTAGCGTACCAAAACAGTGAAAAAGACAAAAGCATGCTGGAATCTTTTTTAGCTTTAGAGTTTTCAGAACTTACTATCCTTGCCTCTAAACTTTCACAAATGCGCGAGCAGGAAGCCTTGGTGCTTGAGGAGCGTTTGGAAGTCTATTTGCGTACCCTGAAACTCCCGGCACTCCGTTTTGTATTTTCCGCTGTAGATTTGGAGGCAAAGGGTAAAGACTCCGTGGATGCACAGCTGGGCACATCCAAAACAGCAACCCTAAGCGGTGGTGAGTTTAATCGTGTGCGTTTGGCACTCTTGGCAAGCACAATGTCTGAAGATAAAACAAGCGAGGGTGTACTTATCTTGGATGAGATTGATGCCAATGTAAGCGGGGATGAATCGATTGCTATCGCAGAGATGATACAGCAACTTTCACAAGTGTATCAGATTTTTGCCATTTCACATCAGCCTCATCTTACCGCCAAAGCGCAACAGCATCTCATTGTGACAAAAACAGAGGAGCATTCAAGGGTTGAAGTGCTAGATAATGCAGGACGCATCACTGAGATAGCGCGTATTATTGCAGGGGAAAATCCAACAAATGAAGCTTTAGAATTTGCTAAAAAGTTACGCACACTTTAACTGTATTGCGCTTTTAACTCAGAGTTGTATCGCAATAAATGGTTAAAATAGGCTTTGGCAATGTCGATATCCGTACCTGTTTTAAGATAGGTATTAAAGGCAACCAGTAGGTCAGATATGCCACCTGTACCTAGGTTTGTGGCTGAGCCTTTGATGCTGTGCGTGAGGCGTTCCATTTTGTGAAAATCAAGTGCTTGGACAGCTTCTTGTATGAGAGGAATTTGTATTTCGATTTGGGGTATGAGTTCATGTATAAACTCTTTTGCTTCTTCATCAGAGAGACCCATCTCGAGTAGACGGTCATGGGTAAAAGGGGGATAATTTCCTTGAGGCATTTTT
>DYTF01000035.1:2934-18066 GCA_020726105.1 Sulfurovum sp.
TTTTAGATTAGAGAATTAAAATATATCAAACATATTTTTTAGCTATAATCTTTTAAAAAATATTAATGGGTTTTTAAGATGATAATAGACACACATTGCCATTTGGATGATGAGAGATACAGGGACGATATTGAGACGGTATTGCACAAAGCCAAAGCCAATGGTGTGGAAAAATTTATTATCCCAGGGGCTGACCCTGCAACTTTAAGTAGAGCAGTGGAATTGGCGGAGCGTTATGATGCTGTGTATTTTGCTGTGGGTGTGCATCCCTATGACGCGAGACAATACAGCAGAGCATCTCTTGAGCCTTATGTGCAACATTCTAAATGTGTGGCAATCGGTGAATGTGGATTGGATTATTTTAGGTTGCCAGAAACACAAGAGCAGATAGATGAAGAAAAAAAAGTACAAAAAGAAGTATTTTTGGATCAGATTCTTTGGGCAAAGGAGTTGAAAAAACCACTAATTGTGCATGTAAGGGACTCAAGTGCTGATGCCTTGGAGATGTTGGAGAGTCATGCTGGTGAAGAAGGTGGTGTGCTACACTGCTACAATGCCGATGAATGTTTACTTAAACTTGCAAAGAAAAACTTTTATTACGGTATCGGCGGTGTTTTGACCTTTAGTAATGCCAAAAAACTCATCAATGTATACCCTAAAATCCCACAAGATAAACTGCTTATAGAAACAGATGCACCCTATCTCACACCCCATCCACATCGTGGTGAGAGAAACGAGCCTAGTCACACAACTTTTGTGGCGCAGAAAATGAGTGAGCTTTCACATTTGAGCTACAGTCAAATCACAGATTTGAGCACAGAGAACGCGCACAGGTTGTTTGGATTTTGATGTTTAAATTTATCACTTTTTTATCACTTTTTTGGCTCATATCAACGCCGTTATTTGCCCTAAGCTTAGAAAATAAGTATCCGAGTTACGCTTATGTCTTTCATGAGTTTGATGTGGATGAATCGTACCGCTATGATGATGCGTTTCTTACCTTTGTCAAGCATCACGAAAAGCAGATGAAAGTATTTTATAGGCAGTCGCTACAAAGAGGCAAAGAGATACTCCCCACAATGCAGGGCTTGCTACTCGAAGACGGTGTGAGTGATTTGTTCATCTACCTCTCCATGATAGAGTCTGGCTTAGTGCTAGATGCTATCTCGCCCAAAAAAGCAGTCGGATTGTGGCAGTTTATGCCCAAAACAGCTAAGCAGTATGATTTGATGGTGTGCAGCAGTTATGATGAACGATGTGATATGCAAAGTGCCACCCAGGCCGCCGTAACTTATCTTAATAAGCTCTATAAGCAATTTGGCAAATGGTATCTGGCTGCTATGGCATATAATTGTGGTGAAGGCTGTGTTGAGAGAGCCATAACGCATGCAGGAACGGATGAGTTGAGTATTTTAGCTGATGATGATTTGGGGTATCTGCCAGAAGAGACACGCGCATACATTAAAAAGATACTACTCGTTGCCATGATAGGTGAAAATCAATCACTCTCTTTAGCTGATGTTCCATTCGATGGCTCAAGTCAGCAAGTAAGTGAGGCAGTCGTACAAGTAGAAATGCAAAGAGATGCAACACTCAAATCTCTTGCAGCATTTTTAAAAATGGATGAGACAATACTTTTGGCACTCAACGAAGGGATAAGAGAAGGTATTGTCCCTAAGAATCAAAAGATTACCATACCCATTGAAAAAGTGTATGCTTTTTATTTGCAACAAGAACAACTTATGCTAGATGCGCCTTTGGCAAAAACTTCCCATAAGTCACATATGATTTCACATTATGTCAGTTTGGGCGAGTCCTTGCAGAGTATTGCCAAACACTATGATGCGGATACCCAAGAGATAGAGAACGCTAATCATTTAAGCGATGTATACTTGAGTGTGGGTCAACTTTTGGTTATTCCTGTAACGCAGGCTACATTTGAGAAGATGTCCCAATAGGGTTTTTGTGATGAGACAGCAAGCAAAAGCAAAGTCAAATAAAGGAATAATTAAATGATGAAAATGAAGCAAAGTTGGCTGATTATCTCTATTTGTACCTTATTTTTTGGTTCTATCTTTACGGGATGTGCACAGAAAAAATCTGCTTTTGACACAAGATATACCAGTGCTGCCCGCCATAAAGCAACGATGCGTCCTTATAATGTTTTAGGCAAACACTATAGCCCGACTTATGTTGAAGTAGGGCAGGTGCAGAGGGGAGTTTCAAGTTGGTATGGCCCTACATTTCATGGGAAATACACCAGCAACGGCGAAGTGTACAATATGCACGCTAGAACCGCTGCGCATAAAACATGGCCTATGGATACGATGGTTAAAGTTAAAAATCTGCAAAATGGCAAAAGTACTATCGTGCGTATCAACGACAGAGGTCCTTTTGTCTCAGGGCGGATTATTGACTGTTCTTATAAGGCGGGTAAAGAGTTAGGACTTGATAGGATGGGTGTGGCAAAAGTCTCAGTGAAGGTTGTAGGATTTGCAGGCAAAACACAATCTGAAGCCGTGATTGCAAAACACAAAAGAGCACACACGCAAACACGCATCGTACTTTCTGATTTTGGTTTGCAAGTAGGCGCATTTAGAAATCATGAGGGAGCAAGAGCGTACCGAAGAAAATATGCCAGTACAAGCGGACGCTACAAACCTATCATCAAGCGTTTTGCCGATGTGGATGGTGCACCTTTGTATCGGGTTTGGTTGATGGGATTCGCTTCAGAAGATGAAGCCAGAGACTTTGCTGATAATAATAATATGTTGGGCGCATTTATTATTTCAAACCAATAGTTAGATTATTTTAGGAAGGAGCTTTTCATGATAGAAGTAACACGAGAAACCAAAGAGACACAGATTTCAGTCAAACTGAACCTTTATGGCACGGGCAAGGCAGAGATTCATACGGGTGTAGGATTTTATGATCATATGCTTGAAGCTTTTACCAAACATGCTCACATTGATATGGAAGTGCACTGTAAGGGTGATACGCACATTGATGATCATCATAGCGTGGAAGATGTGGCGATTGTCATTGCACAAGCACTTAGAAAAGCGATTTATCCTGTGCAAAACATTGAACGATTTGGCAATGCAACAGTAGTGATGGATGAAGCAAGTGTAAGCTGTGATATTGACCTCTCAAACCGCGGGTATCTGGTTTTTGAACTGCCTATTGGCGGTAAAGTGGGGGATTTTGATGTAGAGCTTGTAGAAGAGTTTTTTAAAGCATTCGCTTTTAATCTTCCCCTGACTCTACATCTTATCTACGGGCGTGGTAAAAACAAACACCATATCATTGAAGCAGCGTTTAAGGCTTTGGCTGTGGCACTTCGTAGAGCAGTGAGCATCAACACCAATGCGGGCATACCAAGCACGAAAGGTGTTTTGTGAGTATTGAACTAATCGTATTGGATGTTGATGGTACAATGACGGATGGTCGCATCACCTATAGTGAAAACGGCGATGAAATCAAGTCATTTAATGTTAAAGACGGTTTAGCTATCTCAAGTTGGGTAAAGTTGGGTAAGCAGGTGGCTATTATCACGGGGCGCAGCTCACAGATTGTTGCGCGTCGTGCCAAAGAGCTGAAGATAGAGCACTTTTATCAAGGCGTGGAGAACAAAAAAGAGGTTTTAGAGTCTTTGCTAGATAGACTCGGTTTAACGATGGAAAATGTGGCAGCCATAGGAGATGACCTCAATGATCTAAAGATGCTTAAAGCCGCAAAACTCTCTTTTGCTCCAAGCGATGCAAGCCATTATCTCCATAAAATGGTTACGGTGACACTCTACTCAAAAGGTGGAGAAGGCGCAGTGCGTGAGATGATAGAGTATCTCATTTGCAAAGAAGGATTAGAGGAGAAGTATCTACAGCCATGGGAGTAAGACTCGAGTGGGTAGTGGGTATTGCTATTGTGGCGATAGTATCAGGGGTGATGGTGTTAAAACCAAAGAGTATGATGTCTAGCGGGAAAGAGGCAAACAAAGAAATACAATTTACCGATACTACTTTGCTTGAAGTTGATGTGGATGGGGTTTTGGTGCGCTCATACAATCAATACGGTGTGAGAATCAATGGGATTTTGACAGTTGAAAATCTACTCTATCATACTAAAACAATAGAGTCTCTTGTCGCAAAAAGTGGAAGACTTGAGGGTGATATGCTGTATCTTGATGGTGATATTGTCTTGCAAGAGAAAGCAGGGTACAGGTTCGAGACACAGCGCGCAAGTTATGATAAGAAAAATGAGATTTTGAGTATTCTTACGCCCTTTGTTGCGCACAGAACACCCAATAGTATGTCTGGTGATACCCTAGAGTATGATATGCAAAAAAAAGAGGCTTTCGGCACAACGATAAAGAGCATCGTTTATACCACCGAAAAGTAATAAAATGATACAATATGGCAGTTGAAGTAAGGCAGGGTTTGGGTTTGGGTTTTTTTAAAATATTATTATTTTTTCTGTTGAGTAGCACCCTTTTTGCCGAAAAAGTAGAAATCGTCTCTGAGTCAATGAGGGCGGAGAATTTAAAAAAAGAAGTCCATTTTCTTGGACAGGCGTATATTAAAAAGCTAGATGATTGGCTTCGTGCAGACGAAATCGTTGTTTATTTTGATGAAAATAACCAAACGAAACAGTACGATGCCATTGGAACCGTTACTTTTGAATTTAAAAATGCAAAGAGGCATTATGTTGGAAATGCGGATAGCGTGAGCTATTACCCAGCTAAATCAGCATATGTCTTAAAAGGTAAGGCGGCTGTCAATGACTTGGTTAACAATCGTCATGTTAATGGTGATGTGATAAAGCTTGATATGCGTACAGGAAATGCAGAGGTGCAAGGCTCGAAACAAAAACCAGTGAAATTTATCTTTGATGTAGGGAAAACAGAATGACACCCCCGCGTATTGTAGAAGCAGCATTTGTTAAATCGGCGCAAAGTATCGCAGACTCTTTGCCTGAAAATATGAGCGAAGTGGTTTTTTTAGGACGCTCCAATGTGGGGAAAAGTTCTACTTTAAACTCTTTGACACAGAGAAAAAATTTAGCAAAAAGCTCAGCTACTCCTGGAAAAACACAGCTTATCAATTTTTTTGAGACGCGCTATGTGTTTGATGAACAGAGTTATCCTGTGCGTTTTGTCGATTTACCTGGGTTTGGGTATGCAAAAGTTTCCAAATCACTCAAAGAAGTGTGGCAAAAAAATCTTGTCGAGTTCATCCAGCACCGTGTCTCCATTCGTCTGTTCATACACCTGCGTGATGCACGCCATCCTCATGCAAAGATAGACGATGATGTGCAGTCTTACATAACCGAATTCATCCGTCCTGACCAGAAATATGTCACCGTATTTACCAAAAGTGATAAGCTTAATCAAAAAGAGAAGAGCCAGCTTAAAAAAGAATTTCCAGGCTCTATCTCGGTGTCTAACCTCAAAAAGAACGGGCTCGATGGTGTACATGCAGTGATACTTGAGAGCATATTTGGTTTAAAATGTGCTACGGCACCTAGCGAAGAAGTCTATAAAGATGATGAGGAACAGATATGATAGAGCTTGTTAAAGCAAAATTGAGTGATATTCCGCAGATGCAGGCATTGGTCGTCTCTGAAGTGAAAGACGGCATCATTTTACACCGCAGCGAAGATGAGGTGGCCACCAATATACGCTCTTATGTGCTAGCCAAAGATGGAGAGAAGCTCGTGGGCTATACGGCTTTGCATATCCATTCGATGCGTTTAGCAGAGATTAGAAGTCTCATCGTGGATGAGGCATATCGTGGGCAAAAAGTGGGTCAGAGGATGGTGGAGTTTACTTTGCAAGAAGCCAAAATCTTAGGTGTAGAAGAAGATGTGCTTGTGCTAACCTACCTTCCACAGTTTTTTCTCAAACTCAACTTTAAAGAGATAGCCAAAGAGGGCATACCTGAGCATAAAATCTGGGCTGATTGTATCAAGTGTATTCATTTTCCTATTTGCAATGAAGTAGCACTTATCTATAAGCTCACCTAAAGCAGGCGCGTGTGAATAGTCTTGCCAAAAATAGAATCGCCCCATTGTTACTTCTTTTTGGAGTGTTGTTTGTTTTGCTCTATCCGCTATTGATTTCGATTTATGTTTTTCTGCCTTTGTGTATTGGTGCTGTGGGGTATCTTTTAGTATATGGCATCGATACAAATAAGCCCTTTGTTGTTTTGCTTTCTAGTGTGTACGCATTAAATCTTGAAATCAATCTCTCGCTACCCATCTTCATGATAGTCATTTCAGTCTTGCTTTTTTATGTTTTTATCTATCCCTCATTGAAGCATTTTGGACGGTGTAAGATTTGCCAGCCCTTGTTGAGTGTACTTTTGATTGACGCAATCTATCTGGCGTCATTGTTTTTATATGACTTTATTTTTCAGACTCAAAGCATTGTTTTAGATAGTATTTTGCTTTATTCTTTGATTATTGATTTACTGATTGCGGTGATGGTATGAAATATAGAATTGTTATTGCCATCTTTTTTATCTTTTGGGGAGTGATGGTTGGTAGGCTTTATCATGTGAGTATCAAGTCAAATTTTTATTATGAAAAGCTTGCAAAAGAAAATATCGAAAGAAAACAATTTCTCAAACCCGTAAGAGGTGAAATAACCGATAGTCATGGAAAATTACTTGCGATGAATCAGATAGGTTTTTCACTCTCTATCGCACCCCACCTCAAAGAAAACAGTGTGCAGCTTGACACAATCATCGACACGCTGATTGACACCTTTCCTGACCTAAATAAGACGGTGATGCTCAAAGTGTACAAAAAAGATAACTCTGCGTACAATCATCAGCCTATTAAGGTGGTGGATTTTATTCATTATTCAGACATGATGGGAGCGTACCCTGCATTGAGTCTCGTGGAGGGCATCAAGATAGAGGCTGAGACAAAACGCTACTATCCTTACGGTAAGTATGCGGCGCATATCGTAGGATACACTGGAAAATCAAATCAAAAAGAAAATGAGAGTGATTCCGTTGTTGATGAAGTAGGAAAGATAGGTAAAGGTGGTCTTGAAAATCAGTATAATGCAGTGCTTGAGGGTGAGCTTGGGTATGAAGTCACCAAAGTAACCGCGACCAATAAAGCAATAGATATACTAGAAAACAGACCCCCAAAAGACAATAAAAATGTAGCACTTAATATAGACATCGACTTGCAACAGATGATTTATGAGCGTTTTGGTGAGGCTACGGGTGTGGCTATTGTGATGAAAACAAACGGTGAAGTACTAGCAGCCGTAAGCTATCCTTCGTATGACCCGAATGTATTTGTCGGTGGCATTAGCGCAAAAGACTGGAAAACCCTGCAAGAAGACCTTAATCATCCTTTTACCAACAAGTTTATCCATGGCACTTATCCGCCAGGATCTACCATAAAAATGGGAATGGCATTGGCGTACGATAAAGCCATACCTGGGATACTGGGAGCAGCAGAGCACTGTTCTGGACATATCACCTTGGGTTCAAGTAAACATAAATTTAGATGCTGGTCAAGATATGGACATGGAAGTACAGGTCTGAGGAAAGCCATTCGTGAGAGCTGCGATGTTTATTTTTACAATAAGAGCCTCAAGGTTGGCATTGATGATATGGCAAAAAATCTTCGTGCTTTTGGATTGGGCGTTAAAACAGGTGTTGATTTACCACTTGAGCACGCGGGTGTTATGCCAGACAAGGAGTGGAAACGAAAACGCTTTAAACAGCCATGGTACTTGGGCGAGACGGTGATTTCGGCTATTGGGCAGGGGTATGACTTGGTTACGCCTTTGCAGTTGGCTCGTTACACAGGCTTGATAGCTAGCTCTTATCTTGCTACACCACACATTGCAAAAGAGGTAGATTTAAAGAAGGTAAAACCAGAACTTAAGCCTATTCAATTTGATGCGTTTAATGTCAATGAGATTCGTAAGGGGATGTATGATGTGTGTAATACGCCTAGAGGTACTGCGTTTGCAGCGATGAGTAAACTGCCGATTATCGTAGCGGGTAAAACAGGCACATCACAAGTGACTGCCATTTCACAATCTACGCAAAAACGACTCAAAGAGGAACAATTGGCTTATTTTCATCGTTCACACGCGTGGATAACAAGCTATGCCCCTTATGATAATCCACAATATATTGTGACTGTTTTGGTTGAACATGGAGGGCATGGAGGCAGTGCGTCAGGTCCTATAGCAGCAGATATTTATAAATGGTTGTATGAGAATGGATATTTTGCACCAAAACCAGAGACTAAGCAACAATCATCTGGTGCAACAGTCAATAAAAAATAACTACAGCCCTCTAAGCGTATGGTCTAAAAAGAGCCCCAAAAGAACAAGTAGTATCATACCAGCTACTTTAGTGTAGAGTTTATTTGCAGTGATAAAGACCAAAATAAGTGTCGCACCCACTAATATTTCAATGTCAAAAAGATAAGTGATACTATCAAGTTTCAAGGGAGAGATAAGTCCTGCCATCCCTATAACAACGGTAATATTAGCCATATTTGATGCGATAATACCACCAATGGCCATGTCTGCTTTACCTTTCATGGCGGCCGAGATACCGATAATCAGTTCAGGCAATGAAGTACCCAAGGCAACCATCAGTACACCCACTGTCCAATCGGACATACCAAACCCAGTGGCAATATCTGAAGCACTCTCAACTGTAAAATAAGCACCCAAAACCAAAAGCACCAAAGCACTAAAAATCATACTTATGGTTTTTATCCAACCAAATGGTTGAGGGGTGAGAGTTAGCGCTTCTTGAGCGATAGTGTTACTATCTTGCATCAAGAAATAGATGTATGCACCCATGAAAAAGAGTAGCAAAGCAGCATCAAAGCGAGAGACGATACCATCACTAATCATCAAGATAAATATCAATATGGGTGCAAGCATCCAAATACTATCTTTAGTAAAGAAATCTCTCTTTGGCTTAAGTTCTTTAGAAACTAGAAAAACACTTGCCAAAATGAGAGTAATATTAAAAATAGTGCTTCCGATGGCATTGGAGATGGCGATTTGTGGTTTAGTATAAATACTTGCTGCCATACTCACAGCCATCTCGGGTAGTGATGTGCCCAAGGCAACCAGCATTACACCGACAAGTTGTTGTGGTGTGTGCACTCTAAGTGCAAGTCGTTCACTTTGTGTGACAAGTAAATCAGAACCCCAAATCAATGCACCCAAAGACAAGATAAAAATAACAAAATCCATCTTTTTACTCCTCTGTGCGCACGATGAGGCTTTGAGGAAGCCCGAACTCTGCGATGAGCACTTTCTCTTTTTCTCTCATTTGCCCTTCATCGTTTTCATGGTCATACCCCAAAAGATGCAACATTCCGTGAATGAATAGCAAAGAGAGTTCCTCTTGAGGTGTATGTCCAAGTTCTATGGCTTTGCGTCTTATGAAAGATTCTGCGATGACGATAGAACCTAGAGGCATCATATCTTGACCAACATTTTCAAGTGGAAAAGAGAGTACATCAGTGGGCGTATCTTTGCCTCTGTGTGCATGGTTGAGTGCTTGTATGGTGGCATCACCTGTGATAATAAGTTCTACTTCTTTGTTGTTTAGAGACGCTGCAATCTTCTCAAGTGCTTCCATGTCAATGTCAAGTGTGCTTTGGTTATCTAAATCTATCATGCTCAAAGTTTACCCAAATATTGGTAAAATGAACACAAAAAGGAAGCCCTATGGTAAAAAAAGCTGTATGCATTATCTCTGGTGGCATGGACAGTGCCCTTGCTGCCAAAATGGCACAGTTGGAGGGCTTTGAAGTGATTGCTGTGCATTTTAATTATGGACAGCGAACCCAAAATAAAGAGTTGGCGTGTTTTCGCAAGATTGCTTCTTGCGTTGGTGCAAGCCAAAACTATGAGATTGATTTGCCTTTTTTTGCGCAGATTGGTGCTTCGGCTTTGACTGATACGAGCATTGAAGTGCCTACGGGTGGCATCAAGGAGGGTGTGCCTGTGACCTATGTACCGTTTCGTAATGGCATTTTTCTCTCCATCGCAGCAGCCATAGCCGAAAAACACGGCGCAACAGCACTTTTTATTGGGGTAGTGGAAGAAGACAGTTCGGGGTATCCTGATTGTACCGAGGACTATATCATGCAGATGCAAAATGCTATCAATCTGGGTACGAAAAAAGAGACCATACTTGACATACACATGCCGTTGGTTGCCCTGAGAAAAAGCCACATTGTTCAAAAGTCTTTGGAGCTGGGTGTGCCGCTTGAAGAGACATGGAGCTGTTATCAGTCTGAGAGTGCCGCATGTGGTGTGTGTGACAGTTGCAGATTGAGATTGAAGGGGTTTAAAGAAGCGGGTGCTGTTGACCCGATTTCTTATGTGAAATATGAAAATTAGTTTGCATCAAATCCATTGATGACAAACTGGAATTCGTAGCGATGGTCTGGGTATTGTGAAAGCCCTTCGGACATAAATTGCTCTTTGGTGATTTGTCTGTCCCAGAGTTGATAGGTAATGCTTTTAAACCATGCTCTTTTTTCAGGTGTATCTAGTGCGATACGCTGGTAGTTGGGGTCGTCTTTGATGCCCGAAGCCACTTTTCTCATGGTGTTCTCATACGCTTCTTTTTTCTCTGGGCTTGGTTGGGCATAGTTTTGGGATAGGTGTTTTGTAGCAGAGGCTTTTTTTCTGCTTTGGGTCTGTTCTGGGCTCACATTGGTAGAACTTGTACATCCTGAAAAAGCAAATGCGACTAGGATAACCATACCTACATATAGACTCATTTTTACTCTCATGTTATTCCTTTTTTTGTGAGTGATTTGATGCAACATTGTAGCAAAATGATATAAAATTTACTATGCTATAATGCTTAAAAATACAAGGTTTATCATGATTCAAATCCCCGCAAAATCACCTCAAGCCAAAGAAGTAATAGTATTGGTAGAAAAATTACAAGCGTATTTTGTCTCCAAGCTTGATGCTGCATCACTGCGTTTTGGTGAAGAGAAGTGTTTTGAAGCTGTGTCATGGTTGCGTGATGAGGGAAGGCATGGTGGGGGCACACGATATGAAAGCAGGGATGCGTCAGTGTTTGATAGTGCTTCCGTCAATGTTTCTCAGATACACTATGATGATGATGAGGCAAAAAAACTAGGTTCTGCTACAGCACTCTCCACTATCATCCACCCCAATAATCCGCATGCGCCTTCCATGCATATGCACATCTCATGGACACAGATGAAAGAGGGCAGGGGGTATTGGCGTGTGATGGCAGACCTCAACCCTTCATTGATTGATGAGTCAAGTAAAGACAAAGAAGCATTTTTAGTGGCACTCAAAAAGGTAGCAGGTGTCCACTACGAGGAGGGTATAGCACAAGGAGAGAGATACTTTTATATCCCTGTTTTAGGAAGACATCGTGGTGTGAGTCATTTTTATCTCGAGGAGTTTAACAGTGGCGACTTCGAAGCAGATAAAACCTTTGTGTTAGCCATCGGGCAGAGTGTTATTGAATGCTATATGACTATGGCGGCAGATAAATTGTTGGCATATCCAACTTTTAGTCACGAAGAAAAAATGCGACAACTAGACTACCACACACTTTATTTGTTTCAGGTACTTACGCTTGATAGAGGTACGACCTCAGGACTCTTGGTGCATGACCAAAATGATATAGGCATCATGGGCTCCATCCCCTCCCACATCAACAGAGACCTTTTGGCTTCATGGATAGAGAAAATGCCTTCTCCTCAAGACCTCTTGCTTAAATCTTTACTAGAAGTGTTGCCACAAACCATGCCCACACCCGTCAACCAAGAGACAAAAAAAGCTTTAGCCACAGCAGTGCGAAGACATTACGCTGGGTTTCCTGAAGCTTTGAGTATGCAGGCTTCAGGAGAGTCTATTCCCCCGACTGTTGCAAACCACCACTAGGTTTTTAGCACAGTACAAATCTACCTAAGTGCCTGTCTTTTTTGACTTTTTCATAAGTATCCACTACGCCATTCATGGCTATGTGAACGCCTTTCCTCTCAAGTGCATGAAGAAAACCATAAGCCAAACACAGATTAGCGGTAGCTTCTGTGGCATCAATGCTATAAGGTACCATCGCACCTGTCAGCACAATACACTTTTGCAAGTCTGCCTTAGCCAAATACTCAGCGGTGACATCCATCGTATCTGTACCATGAACGATGAGAATGTAAGTGGAGTTGCTTTGTGAGATACGCGTGCTAAGTTCTAGCCTGTCAGCATCATTCATCTCCAAAGAGTCTTTGCCTATGATGTTGAGTACCTCAAGACTGCAGCCCCATTTTTGAGCTATTGTCTCTAAGGCTTTTGAGTCTGCATCCACACTCAATACCCCGGATAAAGGTTCATACACTTTGTTAAATGTGCCACCTGTACTGATGATGCGTATCTTTTTCATGCATGCCTTTATGTCAAATAGGGTAGGTTGATGCAGTTATTTTACCTCAATGATGGTAAAATAACTGCATCAAATTTTTACGGAGTATTATTATGATAATGAAGGGTAAAAAAGGTGTCATTTTGGGCATCGCCAACAAAAAGTCTATTGCGTATGGTATTGCCAAAGCCTGTCAAGAGCAGGGTGCGCAAATGGCGATTACTTTTCTCAATGAACGGTTTGAACAAAAACTCGCTCCCATCGCAGAAGAGTTGGAGTGTGGCGCACGATTTTACCCTTGTGATGTGAGTAAACCTGAAGAGATTAAAGCTCTCAAAGACTCTTTGGAAAAAGATATGGGTCAGATAGACTTTATCGTACACTCCATCGCTTTTGCACCCAAAGAGGGTTTGAGTGGGCGGTTTATGGACATCTCAAAAGAGGCATTTGATGTGGCGATGGACATTTCAGTGTACTCACTCATCGAAATCGTGCGTGAACTTAAACCCATTTTGTCCACCACTTCATCGGTGTTGACTTTGAGCTACTACGGTGGGGTCAAGTATATCCCGAACTACAACCTCATGGGTGTGGCAAAAGCGGCTTTGGAGATGACAACCAAATACCTCGCAGAAGACCTCGGCAAAGACGGTATCCGCGTCAATGCCATCTCAGCTGGCCCCATTAAAACACTAGCAGCTGCTGGTATCGGTGATTTTTCTTTTATGCTCAAGTGGAATCAGGCACACTCACCACTAAGAGAAAATGTAAGCATCGAGCAAGTCGGAAACTCTGGGATGTATCTACTCTCGGACCTAAGTTCAGGTGTCACAGGTGAGATACATTATGTGGATGCAGGCTACAATATCATGGGGATGCCTGCCGTGGACTTTGATGCAGGCGGCAAACCCAAGATAGCATGGAACGGCGAATAACCCGTGCCAAAACCGCACACAGAGGACAGACCAGAATATCTGGCGAAAAAAGCTTTTTTTGACAAGGTACTGACCATTTACGGGCGTAATGCCGTCATGGAAGCACTCGCAGATGAGAGTGTCACCCTACACAAACTCCATCTTTCAAAGTCAAACAAAGATGCCGAAGTCCTCGAGCAGATGAAAAGCCTTGCCAAAAAACGGGGCATCGAAGTAGTGCACCACGACAAGCAGGCACTTTCACACATCTCCAAAAATGCCAAACAAGATCAAGGGGTTGCACTCGATTTGGTGCTAGAACACTTTGGCGATGCAACTTCCTTTATGAATACACATCCAACCTACCGCATCATCGCACTAGATGGCGTGACGAACCCTCAAAATCTAGGCATGATTATCCGTTCCTGTGCTGCTGGTAACATCGATGCTATCTTGCTACCTGCTAAAGGTGCAGCGCAGATAAGCCCGCTGGTCATCAAAGCTTCAGTTGGCACACTGTTTAAAATGCCCATCATCAAAACCGCTAACTTCAAAGAGACGCTCCAAACCTTCCAAAAAGAAGGCGCAGCACTCTACACACTTTCGTCCCATGCTGGGCACAGCTACAAAACACAACGCTATACCGACAAGAGCATTTTTGTACTAGGCAACGAAAGTGAAGGTGTCAGTCAAGCCATCGAAGCACTCTGTGACAAAAGCATCGCCATACCCATGCAACGCGGCGTTGAGTCTCTCAATGTAGCTGTGACGGCTTCGTTGTTGGCGTTTTTGTAACCTGTCAACGATATATTTTTCTGTCAAAATGACATCTTTTTAAAATCACCTCTTATTTTTTAGCTATGATTAGAAAAATCATCAGAAGAAGTGAAAATGAATGAAATAATTTGTCCTAATTGTAAAAAAGCTTTTAAGGTAGATGAGGCTGGTTTTGCTGATATTCTGAAACAAGTGCGTGACCACCAATTTGAAGAAGAATTGGCAAGTCGTTTAGCTCTTGCAGAAAAAGAAAAAGAAAGTGCTGTAAAACTGGCTGAAGCAAATATTAAAAATTCGTTGCAAGAACAATTTGCTGAAAAAGATAAGGAACTACTGGCGCTCAAGGCACAAAGTGAGTTGGCATTATCTGAGAAACTAAATCTAAAAGAAGCCGAAATCACACGACTAAAATCCAAAATCGAAAATGTTGAAGTAGAAAAGAAACTCGCCGTTAATGAAGCGGTTCAAAAAGTTGAGAAAGAACGAGATTATTTGGCAAATGATTTAAAAACCAAAGAATTAGAAAAAGAAAATATGGAAAATTATTTAAAGCAACAATTTTCTAGCGAATTGCAAAATAAAGACGCAATAATCAAATATAAAGACGAAGAAATTGCTCGTGTTAAAGATATGAAACTGAAGCTCTCAACTAAAATGCTAGGCGAAACTTTGGAGCAACATTGCGAAACAGAGTTCAATAAACTTCGTGCAACAGCTTTTCAAAACGCTTATTTTGAAAAAGATAATGATTCTAGTGGTGGAAATAAAGGCGATTTTATTTATAAGGAAACCGATAAAGAAGGAAATGAAATTATCTCAATTATGTTTGAAATGAAAAATGAAAATGACGAGACGGTAACAAAAAAAAGAAACGAGGATTTTTTTGCAAAACTCGATAAAGACCGCAAAGAAAAGAACTGTGAATATGCGGTTTTAGTGTCTCTTCTGGAAGCAAATAATGAATTTTACAATACAGGCATCGTCGATGTTTCTCATAAATTTAATAAAATGTATGTCGTTCGTCC
>DYTF01000090.1 GCA_020726105.1 Sulfurovum sp.
AGAGCGGCAAATAAGCTAAGAAAGACCATAGAGCATGCAGACAAATATACGCCTGAAATGCTGAGTGCGAGGCTGGACGAGCGTGGCATCGTGGGGGAGCACAAAACGGTGCTACTGGATGCTTTTGTTAAAAGAGACATAGGGTATTATGATGCCTGGGCTAAAGCTAAAATCGCAGAAAAAGGAGACATCGATGCAAGAACTGTTAGAGGAAATCAAAGAGAAGATACCACAGGAAACACGGCTGGAGCTAATACTTTCACTGCTGGCACTGGAGAAAATACACCTCAAGAAGGACAACGCACAGTCGTACCTACAGATGGACGCGGAGGTGAAGAAACGCTGGGACACTCTGGACAGCGTGTTGGGGACGATAACGCGCAAAGTGGAGTACTCGGGGCAGATAGCACTGTGGGTGGACAACAAACCCTTGGAGCTGATGGAGGAGATATTTCCACAAGTAGAAGAGACCTCTTGGTACAAGATGAAACAGGCATACCTTTACCTGCACCGAAAAGTGTAGCAAGCAGTGCATCGTTTGAGCCTGACACACTCACGGTACGCTATGACAATGGCAGGACTAAAGAAGGTGGTCATAGAAACTGGCGAAATAATAACCCTGGTAATATAGAGTACGGTGAATACGCAAAAAGCCAAGGGGCTATAGGCTCGGATGGACGCTTTGCGATATTTGCCGACATGACAGACGGGTACGAAGCACAAGCCTCTTTACTGCACTCCAAAAACTACAAAAACCTTAGTCTTAAAGACGCTATAGCCCGTTACGCCCCAGAACATGAAAACAATATAGAAGCCTATGTGTCTGCTGTAACTAAAGCTACAGGTGTAGGTGCGGACACCGTAATGAAAGACCTTAGCCCTACACAACTTGACGGGGTAGTTAGAGCCATGTCTAAGCATGAGGGGATGAAAGAGGGCGTGGAGACTTCTACGGTAGAGCCTACGCGCATCGCTGAAGATGGGGTTTTGCCACCCATTGCGCAAAAGCCACAGGACGCGCCAATATTGGGCGATGATAGTGCTATTGATATAAAAGGCAGCTCATTTGGAAAAGTGCATGAGGGTTTAAAAGGAAAATATAGAGAAGCAAAAGAACTACTCTTGGGTAATAAAGAAGGTGATGCAGTAGGGGCTTTGTCTCATAAAGAACTTGGGGATATCGATTTGGTATACGGTAAAGTTGGCACGGCTAAGAGTGACGGGTACGGTTTGTCTAAAATCGCTAAATATCATCCTGAAGTGTTAGACAATCTCGATGAAATCATCTACAATATGCCTATAGTTAAAAGAGCAGAAAACAGGGTACAGCTTGAAAGTCCCGACCACAAAGCAAGTGTTAGGCTTGACTGGGATGGAGAAAGGAAAAGTTGGTTACTCACCGCATTTGAGAAGGAAAAGGAGACTATCAGGAGTACAGACATTGATAGTCAAAAAGGTGGGATGACTCCCCCAGCTTCCTCTTCTCCTAGAAGTATAGCCAAAGAACTAGAAGATGTCAAAACCCGTAATGACCTTACTTCTCACAGGTACTTTCCTGAACTGCTAAAGTTCATCGATGCAGAAAAAGGACAAGAGCGCGCACGCGTGAGGCGTATGAGTCCACTGGATCTAAAAGGAGAGTTAGAGAGGCAAGGACTAGACAAGTCAGACGACCGCTACAAGGCAGCGATGCAAAAGCTTTTTAAAAAAAACCGTCGAGAGCAAAGCTTTGGTGACTTCAACGCCTATACTAAAGCAGAACGCGCGAAGATAAACGCTGGCAAGATAGACAGACCTTTGGCGGTGAAGCTCAAACAAGACTTGAAGTCTTTTTATGAGAACCCGAACTTTGCAGAAGACAGAAGACTCATAGATGAGGGGTTTAAGGCGTTTTCTAATGAGAAGGACATAGTAGAGCAGATAAGGCTTGATGAGGCACTAGGACTGGTAGAGGGTAAGAGCTTTGAGAAAACCCGCAGTACGCCTGCTAGTGTGGACGCACTTCATGAACAGATAAGAGAAGCAAGTGACGATAGTGTAGCTAACGCAAACATCGATCTTGTAAAAAGCCGTGCAGAGGCCTTGGGTGTGAAGCCCGAAGAACTCCTTGCTAAAAACCCACTTACGGTAAAAAAATCTACTAGCACTGAAGCAAAAGGCCAGATAGACTTCTCTAACCCTGAAGCGGTCATCACGCTGTTTAAAGAGGCAGATGTAACGACCCTACCCCATGAGCTGGCACACTACTTCAGACGAACACTTGACGGAGCAGAAACACTAGAAGCAAGCAAGGCATTTGGTGTCAAAGATGGAAAATGGGACATCGACGCTGAAGAACGCTTTGCTAACGGCTTTGTAAGCTACCTCAAAGACGGTAACGCGCCAACCGCAGGGCTTAAAAAGGTGTTCGAGAAGTTTAAGGCTTGGATAAAGGAAGTATGGGATGATGCCTACTATAAAAGCGAAGACAAAGACTTCAAGCTCACAAATGAACATAAAACCTTCTTTAGGGCGATGCTGGGAGACAAAGAAGCAGTGGTGAGGCTGTGGGGACATGAACTAGTGGATGCGGATGGGAAGGTGTTATTTCAAGGCAAAGATAAGGGTAAAATAGACCCAAAAGAGATAGAGGTCATAAAGGGTACAAAGCAAAAGATAGAAGTTGAAAAACTTTCACAGCAAGAAGTAGATGAGATAATAACAGCCTTCAAAGAACAATACGGCGAAGACATAACCTTTAAACACCCAGACAATATTACAAGAGTTTTAGACGGCTATCAGGTGCAACACATCTTTAAGCAGCACGGGGATGAAGCCACAGAAGCGAGCAGAGGGAACATCGCGGTGACTTCTGCCGATATTGCGAACTATAAATCTATAGTTGATACACACGACATGAAAGTGTATGCGCATACGCACAATGGCAAGCCATCAATTACATATTCTAAACAGATAGATGAAGGGCATTTTATAGTTATTGAAGAGGTTAGAACTGGAGCAAGTGATTTGGTTTTATTTGACATGTATAAAAAAACAGGAAAGCTCTCCGAGAGCGACCTATATCTTCAAAAAGATAGACCTAGAGTCCTTACGCCTAAAAACGACCCTCGTATGAGTGATAAAATCATAGCACAAAAAGACCAACGGGTCAAGAGCCGTGACGCGTGGCATAAAGACTCTCACCCGTTGACGAAGAATGAAGATGGAACGCCGAAGGTGTTTTATCATGGGACGGGGGCGGATTTTGATGCGTTTGATAATGCGTTTCTTGGTGTAAACACTAAGGCTAAAACCGCATCAGTAGGACACTTCATGACAAGTGATAAAGATGTTGCAAGCAGATATGGTAAAGACGGTAGTGTACTGCCCTTATATGCAAATATCAAAAATCCACTCATAATAGATGCTGAAAACCCAAATATTTTAATTGAACATATTGTCGATGAAATGAATGCATTTCAGAATCCTGAAAGTTTCTCTGTATTTAAAAAGTTGGCCAATGAAATAAACGGAGAGGACTATAATGATTTTAGGGCTTTTTTGAAAGAGGAAGGGTATGACGGTATCGTGATAAAAAACACTGAGATGGATGGCATCAAGGTAGGCAATTATGGGGATAAAAAGCCACATGACATGATTGTTGCTTTAGACCCCACCCAAATCAAATCTATCCACAACAAAGGCACATTTGATGAGGGTAATCC
>DYTF01000091.1 GCA_020726105.1 Sulfurovum sp.
AGTTCAGAGCTTAACACTCTATAAGCCCTCTCGCAAGAGAGCCTAAGAGGATTTTTCTAAAAGTTTTGTGAGTTCATCATATGTTAGAAGTTCAAATTCATTTTCTTCTAGCTCAACCATGACATTAAAATATACTTTATTGTCAAAATATACTTTATCAAATATCAGTATGTTGTCTATTTGTATTTTGGTTTGATTAAAAAGAGATTTTTCAAGTTCGCTTTGATTTGGTAGTTTTTCTAGCTTAATTACAAAATCTTCGATATTTTTATCATATACTCTGTTTTTTCTAGTAAAAGTTGGGCTTAATGCTCCTGTGTTTTTGATTAGGGTATATTTTCTATTCATAAAACTAATATGTTTTGGATAGTCTTCATTAAGACTTAGGTAGCCGTTTGTGTTTAAGTCGTACAAAAAGAATCTTAATGATTTTTCTACAAACTCATCTTTTAAATTAGCTTCTCTTATAAGCTCTTCGCCTGTAAAGGTTTTTAGCTCCCTCATTGCTTCCCATGCTAACTGCTGTTGGCTATTTGTTTTTTTTGCTCTTTTTCTCATCTTTTTACCTTTTTAAAATATTTTTTTGGATAAACTTCGTCGAGTCCAAAAATGGACTCAATGAAACATTCTTTTAACAGCTTCTTTATAGCTACACATCGCATAGGTACTATTTGATGTTGCTATTATTACTTCATTTTGTTGTAATTTTTTCCTAAATCGTGCGATTCTATCACGATTTCGTGGATTGTTGCTAGTAAAAGTCATGTTTTGGAGTGCTTCAAGTTTGTCGCCACTATCGCACTCACCTTTTTTAAAGAGTTGATAGAGATAGGATTTTTCGTTAAACTCTAATGAGAATTCATCTCTTTCAAACTTATCTAGTCTTGAATTATTATCTTGTCGGATTGGAGTTGCTTCCTCTTCTTCGACAAATTTACTTTCTCCAACATCTTTATAATTTATCGGAACTTTAAAGCCTAAAAGCTCTCCTATTAGCTTACAAAGCTCTTTAAACTCTTCATCATGCGTATCATTACCTTTTGATAAAATTAACGCCATGTGTGCCATCTCATGAGCTAGGACGGCAAAACTAAAAAGTTTATCATCTTCTATCTCATCGCTTATCGCTATGCTATAAACTTTGTTTTTTAGATATCTTATCTCTCCATGCCTATTTTTTAGCGTATCAAAGAAGATTTGAACTTTTGGTAAAGTTCCATCAAAAACATTTTTATTTATATGGTCAAAGATATCTTTTAAATCAAGCTCGTCATCATCACTTTCACTATCAATCCCAACTGTATTTGGTTCGACTGTTGAGCGTTTAAGCTGTGGCAGTCTTATGGCTTGATTTTGATGAGCTTGAATCTGATAGGTGCTTCTTCTTAATATATCTGCTGTTTGATTGTGGATAACTTGTCTAAAGCGTGTCATATCTTCAACATCTCTTAGCCTATGTTCTGCGTGTTGAGCGTCCATATATTTCATCTGTTCCATGAATCTCTTAAGCTTAGATTCGATACTAGCTGATAACATGATTTGGTCTCCAACTTCTGCCATGTCTTTGTGTAAAGATGTTTTGGACTGATAAAGATAAAGATAATAATATAGTGCAAAGCCGTCAAGCAACATCAATATAATCATTAGCATATAACTCAGCCTTGAAGCTGTTGCCTGATTGTGTTCGCTTCGTCCACCCTCTATCACATCGATATTTTTTTGAGTAGCGTCAAGTTGTCCTCTTAATCCAGTAAGTTGATTATCGGTTTCTCCATCAATCCTACTTTTAGTAAGGGTATCACCTTTAGCCTGTAACATTTCAAGCGTTGCTCTGTTTTGTTCTCTTTTATTTGCGTGTATCGTTGTGGCTACTGTGTTCGCAACTTCACTACTCATCGCACCATTATCTTTTAGTTGCTTATCAATATCTCCATTTTTTGTATTTATTTCATCTTCTCTAGCCCCTATACGCTTTTCGATATCGGCTTTTTTCCCAACTAATACCATGTAGTTAGGGTCTTTTATGTCATTTGAGATTTGACCATTAAATGCGTCTCTTATCCATGTATCTGCTATTCTAGCCGTTGCATAGTGACCAAACATATTAACAGCCGTGATGCCTAAAACAACCACCCATGCGATAGCTTTTTTACCTTTTGGTATAACACTTGCTTTAATCAGTGCCATTTGTCCATGTCTTACCATTTCCAACCAAAACAAAATAGCCACAACTATAACACCAACCAATCCAGCGATAAAAGGATTTTTATTGAAGTAATCCTCTGCGGCCGCATAAACATCAAAAACATACCCAAAAGCTGAACTCATAAAACACATTATCATCGCAAAAGTGCCTAGATATTTAGCCTTTATAAGGTTTTGAGCAACAGGTACATGAGATTCCATTCTAAAGTTTTGATTATGAATCTCTTTAACTGCTTCTGTCTCATCTCCTGATGGGCGTGTATATCCGTGCATATCCGCTATTTGTTCGGTTATGGTTTTTGTTTCAGGAAAAAGATAATTTAAATCTTCTTCTATCTCTTCTTTTTGTGTTTGTTTTTGTTTCTCTTGTGTAGGTTCTTTTGTCTCTTGTTTATTCTCTTTTGGTTGTGTGGTTGTCTCCTTGATGATTGTTTTAGCTGTTTGTGCGTCTAACATTGCTTTTATCTCATCAAGTGCGTTTAGTTCTGGAGTCTTCATATTTGGATTTTTAAAAAGATTTTCATTTTGGATAGGAATGTATAAATCTTCACTTTTACTCTCACCTTTAATCTCTGTTTCTATCGGTGGTGCGTGGTCGTCTCTTGTTTGTGGGGCGAATGTTTGCCCCTTAAAGTTGAATAAAGCCATCTTCTGTTGCCATATAAATCAATGCACTTATAAAAACAGCTAAATATACATATATCAATACTAAAAAAGGCTTTGAGATATATAAAGCCTTTTTGTAAAGAATGCCAAGAGATGATAAAAATATACCCATAGCGGATATGGTGTAGATGACTATATTTAAGGTTGCCATCATGACGCTTTCTCGCTTTCCTCTTCGACTATTTCGATTTTCCATTGGCTTATAGTTTTGTATAGATTCCCAACTAACGCTTCTTCTTGAAAAAGGATAGTCCCTGAACGCTCAACACCATTTAGTGGTTTCCACCCTTTGCAATCGCTCCAAAAGTTATCCTCATTGCCTGTTTTGCTATATATATAGTGCATTTGATTTAATCCAATGCTACCAACACCTTTATTTGATGTTACTTTTTTATCATTTGAATAGATTCTGTTAAAAGTACCTGCTATGAATTTCATTTGGTCTTCAAGCGATAACTCTACCTCTTTAGCAATCCCATCAAAAACACTTAGAACTTTTTCATTTTGTTTTGATAAAGTTTTTCTTTTGTCTTTCCACTCTTTAAATAAAAGGCTACTATCAATCTCTTTATTTTCCAAAAGCTCCAAAGCGTCAGTAAAACTCAAATCCTTTTTTTTATCAGGGATTTTAAAAGTCTCCCTAAAAGCCTCAACTATTCCTATAACATTTGCCATTTTACATCCTTTGTAATAATATTTTTTGTACTACCTACTAAGTAAGTACTATTAGAAATATTTAGTTCGTTTTTTCTGATTTTCAGAGCTTGTTTTTTCTGATTTTCAGAGCTTGTTTTTTCTGATTTTC
>DYTF01000092.1 GCA_020726105.1 Sulfurovum sp.
CGAAGAGCCTTTGCTCAATACAAAGACATGAAAAATGATGAACATTAAGTAAATGGGATTTACCCCATTACTTAGAGGTTCATGTCACTGCTACAAACTCTTTTTAGCTTCTTGCAAAGCTGCGATGACCGCATCGATGTTGGCTTTTGGGATGTGGACTTTCCAGTCTGGTTCTGTTGCGCTTGCTTGTAGTGCTATACCGATGCTCGCTACACTTTCACTCTTTGGCCCGTAAGGCTGCTCAATGGTACTGATGGTGATTTTCCCGTCTTTTGTACCGCTTAGTGTGAGTTCGTCTATTTTTGTGATGGTTCCGCTCATGTTGTATCCTTTAAAATGATGTATGAAGATTATATCACACTATTGGCGTTTTAAAAGTCCTGCGATTTTTGCTTGTAATCGCAACCATAATTTGTGCTCTATAGCTGGAAATCCGCCGTAAGTTTTACCGCCTTCGAGTGATTTGGTTACGCCACCCTTGCCTGTTATCGTTGCAAAATCACCTATTTTTAAATGCCCAGCAGTCGCACTTTGTCCACCCATGACCACATTTCTTCCCAATACAGTAGAACCTGCAAGCCCAACCTGTGCAGCACAAAGCGTATGTTCACCTACATCACAGTTGTGCCCTATTTGTATGAGGTTGTCTAGTTTTGTGCCTCTGCGTATGTAGGTTGTGCCAAATACGGCTCTGTCAATGGCGCAGTTTGCACCTATCTCAACATCATCTTCAATGATCACATTTCCATTTTGATAAATCTTGACATGCTCACCACGCTTGGTATGGGCAAAACCATAGCCGTCACACCCTATGACTGTGCCACTATGGATGATACACGCTTTGCCTATTTGTGTATGATGATACAGTGTTACATGTGGATGTAACAAAGTGCCAGAACCGATGTTGACATGATCACCCACATAACAGCCTGCAAGGATAGTCACATCATCCCCTAAAGTAACATTTTTACCAAAATGCACACTTTCGTCGATGGCACACCTCTCTCCAAGTATAGGCGTATGTCGCTTTGGTTCAAGTTTGTAGGCGAAGAGTTTGGATGCTAGAGCGAGCTTAAGATACGCTTCATCGGTGATGAGTGCCTGAGTATGTGCTGGCAGAAGATGTGCATATTTTTCTTCTATGAGTACAGCTGCTGCTTTTGTGTTGGAGAGTTGGGTGAGATATTTTTCGGCATTAAAAAAACTCAGTTGCGAAGCACTTGCTGTCTCCAAGGTATGGATGCCATCTATATTGATGTCATTGCCATCAAAATTGATGTGGATTGCTTCTGCGATTTGAGAAAGTTTATACACCATACACACATACCTTATAAAG
Source organism: Sulfurovum sp. (assembly GCA_020726105.1). Taxonomy (GTDB): domain Bacteria; phylum Campylobacterota; class Campylobacteria; order Campylobacterales; family Sulfurovaceae; genus Sulfurovum. Next base: position 1,337 of record DYTF01000092.1, read on the forward strand.
TCAAAATTGTTATTTTCATCTTGTTAAACCAAAACTAACGCTCAATAGCCACCACGCCACCACGCACAATCTCACAAGGATTGTAACGCTGGGCTGCTTCGATGAAGTGCAGAACACGCAAAGGTTCATCTGCTACTTGAGCGATGACTGTCTCTTTGCCTACATTGACGATACCACCATTATAAGCACCGCATAAAGCAGCAATGTCGGAAAGATTTTCTGCAATGGGGAACTTAACAAGCACCATCTCTTTTTCAATCATCTCTTCATGCTCAATGACTTTATAGACAGGGATGAGCTTATGGAGCTGCTTGGTAATTTGTTCCATCACTTTAGGTGAACCATTCGTTGCTATAGTGATGTGCGACATACTGCTGTTTGGAATAGGCGCAACCGTGAGTGACTCGATGTTATAACCACGCCCTGCAAACAAGGAGGTGATGCGTGCAAGAACAGAGCTTTCATTGAGGACAATGACAGAGATAACGCGTCTTTCATTAAGTGGATTTGGCATTATTTCATCTCCTTGTTCTCTATTTTTGGAGGCAACATCATATTAAACAGTGCACCACCCGATGGAACCATCGGAAGCACATCTTCAAAACGATTAATCATAACATTCATAAAACAGACTTTGTCTTGCGCGATGGCATCTTGGATGGCTGCATCAAACTCTTTTTTAGTCGTAACATCATACCCGATGCCGCCACAGGCTTCTGCTAAGGCTTTCCAGTTCGGCTGGAAGGTTAAGTCTGTTTCAGAATAGCGTTTTTCATAGAAAAAGGTTTGCCACTGTCGTACCATGCCCAAAAATTGGTTATTGAGAATGAGGTTGATGACGGGTATCTTGTACTCAGCTGCGGTGACAAGCTCTTGCATATTCATCAAGATAGAGCCGTCACCCGTAATGTTGATAACCGTTTTTTCAGGAAAAGCCATCTTTGCGCCCAGTGCTGCAGGAAAACCAAAACCCATCGTCCCCAAACCACCTGAGTTTATCCATTGGCGTGGTCTGTCAAAAGGGTAGTGTTGCGCTGCCCACATTTGGTGCTGTCCGACATCTGAGGTGATGATGGCATTTTCACCCACAAGCTCCCCGATACGCTCTATCGCCCACTGTGGTTTGATGACCTCATCGGAGTCTACATAAGACTGGGGATGAAGTGTATCATAACGCCCCAGTATCTCTCTCCATGCCTGATATCGGTCTGTATTGACCCCATCAAGAAGCGGTATCATCACTTCAAGTACTTCGGTGATGTCACCAACGATCGGGTAATCCACATCTACCAGTTTCCCGATATTAGCCGCATCGATATCGACATGAATAATGTCTGCATATTTGGCAAATTCTGAAAGTTTCCCTGTAACCCTATCATCAAACCGCGCGCCCAAAGAGATAACCAAATCGGTCTCTGACATCGCCATATTGGAGGCATAATTACCGTGCATACCGAGCATACCCAAAAGTAAGGGGTTTTTTGCACCCATAACCCCACGCGCCATCAAAGTCTCAACAACAGGTATCTGTGTTTTCTCTGCTAGAGCGCGCACCAGCCCACTTGCGTTGGAAAGCACAACCCCTCCACCGATATACAACAACGGTTTCTTCGCCGTTTTAATCGCTTCAACAGCTTTGTCAATCTGCTTTGGATTGCCTTTGTAGGTCGGTTTATAGGTTGGGATATTGACCGAATCAGGATAGATAAACTCACCGATATCTACGGTAATGTCTTTAGGGATGTCAACCAAAACAGGGCCTGGTCTACCTGAACGCGCAAGATAAAACGCCTCTTTAAGGATGCGTGGAAGTTCTTCGAGTGAGCGTACCAAAAAGTTATGTTTGGTACAGGGTCTTGAGATACCCACTGCATCAATCTCTTGAAAACCATCTGTTCCGATGAGCGACATAGGGACTTGCCCAGAGATAACCACCAAAGGAATGGAGTCCATATACGCTGTAGCTAGACCAGTGACGGCATTGGTGAAGCCCGGTCCGGAGGTTACCATCGCTACCCCTACTTCGCCTGTAGCTCTTGCATACCCGTCTGCAGCGTGCACTGAAGCCTGTTCATGACGGTTCAAGATATGCTTAAACCCGTTTTGTTTGTAAATCTCATCATATACATGCATGATAGCCCCGCCAGGGTAACCAAATACGGTCTTAACACCCTCAGCAATAATCGCTTCACACACCATTTGTGCACCAGACATTTGCATGATTACACACTCCATTGGTAGAATTTTTTTTGATTATATCCAAAAAAGATTAGAGTTTATTGGCAGGCATCCAAGGCTACACCCTCACGCAATCCGTCATCAATGACGATGCAGGTC
>DYTF01000093.1 GCA_020726105.1 Sulfurovum sp.
CGGTTGCGATTAGTGGAAATGTGGATGTCAATACGGTTGGAAGTTATACCATTACGTATAAAGCCAAAGATGGTGCAGGGAATGAGGCAACAGAAGTAACACGAACGGTGAATGTGGTTTCTAATGTGACCAATATAAATAAAGTTCACCAAAAAACCTTCTCTTATGACTCTACAAACCGAGTAGTCAAAGAAGATTTAGGTAATGGCAATTACATAGAGTATGTTTATGATGATAGTGGTAACTTAATATCACAAACAGTAATAAAGTAAAGGAGAAGAGATGAAAAATTTATTTTTACGACTAATAGTAAGCTTTTTTGTTCTATTTGGAACAACAAGCTTGATGGCAGATAAAACCAAAGTGGATATTGTATTTGTAATGGATACATCAGGTTCAATGGATGACGAAGCTTATGCATTAGTTAATGCCATTAATGGGGTTACTTCAGATTTATCCTTAGAGTTTAATTTAAGTTCAAAGTTATGGTCTATCACAAATAGTTTTGATTATAGTAGCAATGGATTTGATTCTTCTGTTATTAATGAAATTTCAAATAGCCTTTCTGATCACTGTGAAGACTGGGCACCTGCTGTAAATGATATATCTTCAAAATATAATAGTTGGAGAGCTGATACTGTAAAAATCGTTGTACCTATTTCTGATGAATGTCCAGAAAATGGAGATGGATGTGATCAAGGTGATGAACTTGCTGTAACAAATGCACGACAAGTAGCTGATACCAATGGCATTAATGTATTACCCATCATTGGTTCTAATGATTGGGGGGGTACATATGAAAAAATAAAACAGTTAGCATCAAATTTATCAACAGTAAATGGTAAGATTATTACTACTTCATCATCAATCTATGCCGAAGAGATGAAAGAAGCCATTAAGGATATTATTGCATCGGTTACGGGGGATATTGTAAGAGAGCCTGTATTTGGAAGCTATAGCTTTGTACAAGGCTATATCAATATTCCAATCAGTAAAGCAGCAGGAGCAACTGGTATAGAGTGGGAAGTTACTGAAAATGGTGTATTTGTTATGGGACAAAGTACAACTTCTATAGATAAAATTTCTATAAGTGTGCCTGATACATTAACCCATGAGTATCTTGTAAAAGCTCGTTCAGTTGGTACAGATAAAGATGGAAATACTATCTATAGTGATTATGTTGAAACAACCGTTAAATATATTGGTAATTTTGTAGATTTAATTAGTGAATGTGCAACCAATCCAAGTTTACTACAATGTAATACACAAAAAGAAATAATAGAAGAAGAAGCAGGAATAGAAAACCCTGCAACGTCTGAAGTAAAAGTTGAAATAAAGATAGGACAAATTTCAGACCCCGTTGATATAACCACAGGAAATTTCTATTTATCAAAAACAGATATATCCATTAAAACAGCTGGTGTACCATTTATTCTTACAAGACAATATAACTCTTTAGACATTCAAAGAGGTTGGGGATTTAATATTGTTAATACTATGGATACTACAGACATTAACAATATCAAAGTTAATTGGGGAAGTGGTACAACGGAGACGTTTATCAAATCTGAAACAGGTTGGAACTCCAAATATGGTACGAGTATACTTTATACAGAATCAGGTTTTTATACCGTTGAAGTGAGTGATAAGACCAAATTTAAATTTGCTCTTGATGGAAAGCTTTTACAAGTGGTTGATAAAAAAGGTTTAGGATACAAGTATGAATATAGCAGTTATGCTATTACTGTCAAAGATAGTTTTGGCAACTTGTTGGTTTCTATTGATAGAGATTATTCTGGAAAAGTCAATTCTATAGAAGATGCTGATGGAAATAGTATTACCTATACCTATAATGGTTCAAATATAATCTCATATACTGATAGAAATGGTAATACAACTTCTTATGAATATGATGCCAATGATATTCTCTATAAAATCATCGGTGCAGATGGTAATGCCTATGTAGAAAATACCTATGATCCAAAAGGTAGAACGCTTTCTCAACTGGATGGAGCAGGTCATCTCACACAATTTGCTTATGATGTGGATGAAAATACTTATATCATTACCAAAACAACCGTAATCTATCCTGATGGTTCAATTCAAGAGTATAACAACAACTACAACCGTGTAGCCTCAACCACTATGAATGGTTCAAACATCGCTTATGAGTATGATGCCAATGGTAAAATCTCTAAGCTTACCAATCAAGATGGCAAGAGTTGGGAGTTTACACGAGATGGTAAAGGGCAACTCACAGAGTACAAAGACCCACTAGGAAACAGTTATAAATACACTTATGATGAGAACAGTAATTTAACACAAACAGAAAATCCAACAGGTCAAAAAGTGAACTTTGAATATGATGGTAATCAAAACTTGGTCAAAATCATCTATCCTGATAATAGTACAAAATCATTTGAGTACGATGCTAACAACCAGCTCATAAAAACTATCAATCAATTGGGTAATGAGGTTACCTATGAGTATGATACCAAAGGGCTTATCTCTAAAATCATTTTACCAAATACAGGAGAGATGAAGTACCTCTATACCAATTTAGGACAAGTAAGCTCTGTAGAAGACCCATTGGGCAATAAAACTACCTATACCTATGATAAAAACGGCAGAGTCACAGCACAAACCGATGCACTTGGTAATGCTACAAACTACACTTACAACGGTTATGGTGATTTGACAGAAATTACCAATGCCAATGGAGATAAAACCCTTATAGAGTACAATACCGATGGACTCAAAACAAAGGTAACATTCCCTGATGGAGCGACCATAGAATATAAATATGATGTGCTAGGCAGACTTATAGAGACCAAAGATAAACTAGGTAGAGTCTCTAAAACCGAATATGACAGCTTTGGTAGAGTCTCAAAAGTAATTACTCCAAATGGTAAATTTGTAGAGTATAAATATGATGCTGTAGGCAATCTCATTAAAATAGTTGATGAGCAAGGCAATGAACTCAAAAGTGAATACAACGAGCTTGGACAAGCAACCAAAAAGTATGATACCTTAGATAACCTACTTACCGAAAAAGATTACAATGCTCTAGGACTACCAATAGTGATTAAAGATGGAACAGGTAGAGATGTGAAGTTCCAGTACGACAGTCTGAATCGATTGACTAACTCAACTCTTTCTGATAGTATCTCAGCCTCAGCACTCTATGATGCACTAGGACAGATTAGCACCATCACAGACCCAAAAGGTCATGAGACTACGTATGAGTATGATGCAATGGGCAACCCAACTAAAGAGACCAATCCTTTAGGTAATGCAACCTCATACAGTTATGATATTTACGGCAGAGTCACAACGGTGACTAATCCAAATCAAGTAGCTATTACTTATGAGTACGACAGTGTAGGTAACATCAACAAACTAACATTTGGTGGTAGTGATGCCATTACATACAGCTATGATAAGCTCTATAATCCAACCTCTATTAAAGATGTTTTAGGTGAGATTAATTATGAGTACGACAAGTTAAGTCGTGTAACCAAGAGAAAAGATATTTTTGGCAATGAACTAAGTTATGCTTATGATGAGATAGGGCGACTTACCACCATCACTTATCCTGATGGCAAAACCGTAAGCTATGAGTATAACAGTGATGACCAACT
>DYTF01000094.1 GCA_020726105.1 Sulfurovum sp.
TCGGCGAATATTTGAGGATGTTTAAAAGTTTCTGAGCGTGTTTTCATATTTTTCTTTATTAGACTTTATATAAAATATTATTGGGCGAAGTCGCATTATTAACGAATGCCCAATAATAAAAATAGTGACGACCCTTTTGTGTGTTACTCCGAGAAAGAGAAACTACAACACCTGCAATGCAACACGAAGGTCGTTGGTGTCACCGTAGCGGTAGACAATGCCATCGTACAGGTTGACATAGGCGTGACCGGAATCCGAGGTCGTAGCTGACCAGTAAGTGCTGGCATCCCAGCCGGATGATGGCGTACCGTCACAATATCCGCTAGTACCTGTTCCATTAAATGCATCCCAAATGGCTAATAGTTCATTAAATGGTGTTGAAGTGGTAGTATCACTTGCTCCTCCCTCTGTTGGATCGGAGTAGGCTGTGCCGTTTTGATAATGATTGATACCTCGTGGGTAAGCAACACCGCCGTTGGCTGTTGGCAATGCTACTCTTACTTCGTTTATGGTTGCGTAGCGGTAGGTGTCGGTTGTGCCGTACAATCCATCGGCGTTTGCTACTGTGGTATTTGTGACGCCATTAATATCATTATTGAATATGCCATCAAGAATATTGTGAGTGGTGTAGTCCGCTCCTGCACTTGTGCCATCTCCGCTTCTATCCCAGTAGTAGTACCATTTGCCTTCTACCCTGACTCCATTGATTAGTTGTCCGTAGCCTGCTCCTAGGTCTATTGCGGTGGTACCGTTGCCTCCTCCTGCTAGAGATTCGTATGATAGATCGGTAACAGTGATGGAGACTGCTTGGTCTGCACTTTTTCCATCAGCGGTGGCTGTAACTGTGAAATCGTAGATGTTGTTTTCGCCATTGTCTTTTTTCGTTTCAAAATCTGGAGATTCCTTGAATTTTACTTCACCTGTTGTAGAACTGATGCTGAACAATGAACTGTCTGTACCGCTTATACTATAAGCGATTCCCACATCAGCTGTATCGTAGACAAATGCATCGGCATCATAAACTACCGTTGCATTTGGAATCTCTTCAATAGTGCTAATATTGATTGGGAAGCCTCCGGAGGAGATAAATTTCGGTGTATTTAAATAAACATTAGCAACTATCGAACCAAATGTATTAAAATCTACACCATAATAAAAAGTTTCTGAATCCGTACTACCTACTCCTCCAACTTTAGTTATCATAAGATTTCCACTATCAACTTTAAATGCAATTATTCCCTCATTTGGAACATTAACTGTTAAATACTCAACTGCATTGATTGTTTCAATTTTCCAAATTCCATTTTCTATTGTGTTACCCGTAACTAAATTCTCATCTGTAGTCCAATAATTATAAGTACCGTCCTGTACCATCTCTACCAAAGTTCCACTTGTTGCACTTTGATCACCTACCAATCTTACCTTAGTATCACTATTTATATATATATATCTGTCATAATTTGAATCCAATAACATATTTTTTAACTCTGTAAGCATCGATAGAGAAACACTTTGATGAAGCTCATCATCAGGAATTACAAACCAATTATCAGTGCTAGTGCTTTCAATAGGAGTTGATGTTAGCACTGTGAATGTAGCTGTAACTTGTTTTAATCCAGCAGTATCTATGCCATTAATACTTGTAACTTCTTTTGCTTCGGAAAGCACTATGCTTTCTGTAGTCCCTCCAACAGAAATAATTACACCATTATCTATTACATTTGAAACTATAAATGTTTCTTGGTCTTCACTATCAACAACAAATAATGAACCGTTATAATTATACTCTTGCTGTGAAACTTCTGTTTTATTAATAATAGCTTGCCATATATCTTTACCACCACTAGAAACTCCGAAGAAAGTCGTAGTTGGGTCAATCGGGTCAATCTGAGGTGTGGTTTGGCTATATGTTTTCGCGAAATTATCTGGTATAACAATAGATTGCAATGCAATCGTTTGTGTTTTTATTCCACCATTTCCATCACTTAGTGTCACATTAATATTACCACTATCAGCTGTTGTAGTACCTGTAATAATTCCATTATTTATGCTAAGCCCTGATGGAAGAGATGAAGAATTTACAGTGATAGTTATTGTATCCCCATCTGCATCATACACATAGTTTTGAAGATTAATATTAACTTCTTGACCTTTTGCAATATACATTACAGGGGTATCACCACCATTTTGTCCATCTGTATCAATCCAGTTAAGATTTGTAATATGTGGTATTTGATTAGCTACTACATTTAAGGTTTGCGTTTGCTCTTCAGCACTATTTCCAGCTACATCTGTTGCATTTACTGTAACTGTATAGTTTTGTCCAACTTGTAATGGTGTTAATGCTCCACTTTTTGGTGTAGCAGACTCAAGATTTAGACTCCAAATACCATTTTGAGTAGCTATAACTTCATAAGTAGCACCTGAAACTACTACTGTTACAGTTGCTCCTGCTTCTGCATTTCCTTCTATGATTGGTGTTGTGTCTCTTGTGCTTGATGAACTTGCAATTGCAACTGTTGGTGCTAGTGTATCAATAGCAATAGTTGGAGTTGTTCCAGCTCCACCTGCATTTCCAGCTGCATTTCCAGCTGCATCTGTAAATAAGCTAGAAGCAATAGTAATACTTGCTGTTGCTGAAGCTGTATCGGCTGTTGGAGTATAGGTTGCTGTACCAATTTTACCTGTAGAATCAAATGTAATAGCACCTAATGTTCCACCTGTTACAACAACATCATCTGCTTGAACAAATCCTGTTGGAACTTCCGAGAATGTGAATGTAATTGTTGCTGTTTCATTAGCTTTTAGAGTTTCAACATCGCTTGTAATTGCAACTGTAGGAGCTACAGTATCAACTGCAAGCGGACTATTGGCAGACGCTACCGTTCCATCCGCATTGAACTTTTGAACAAAGATAGAATAATCCCCCGCACTGTCATATCCACTAAACGTCACCACATACTCCCCTGCTGTTCCTACAGCGGTGATTTGTGGAGAAAAGTCATCGCCAATCGTCCTACCAAGTGCTTCGAGCCGCACCATAGATCCTGATATTGTCCCATTGGCATTGAACTTTTGAACAAAGATAGAGTAATCTCCCCCCGCACTGTCATCTCCACAAAACGTCACCACATACTCCCCTGCTGTCCCTACAGCGGTGATTTGGGAAATACCGTCATCGCCATCCGTCTTGCTAATTGCTTCGAGCTGTACCATATCTCCTGATATTGTCCCATTGGCATTGAACTTTTGAACAAAGATAGAGTAATCTCCCCCCGCACTGTCATCTCCACAAAACGTCACCACATACTCCCCTGCTGTCCCTACAGCGGTGATTTGGGAAATACCGTCATCGCCATCCGTCTTGCTAATTGCTTCGAGCTGTACCATATCTCCTGATATTGTCCCATTGGCATTGAACTTTTGAACAAAGATAGAGTGACCTCCCTCTCTCTCGCGTCCATAAAACGTTACCACATACTCCCCTGCTGTTCCTACAGCGGTGATTTGTGGATAATGGTCACTGCCATCCGTCTTGCTAATTGCTTCAAGCCGTACCATATCTCCTGATATTGTCCCATTGGCATTGAACTTTTGAACAAAGA
>DYTF01000036.1 GCA_020726105.1 Sulfurovum sp.
TAGCCACTTTAGGCTAAAATGCCAATTCTTTAAATTCGTCCTTATCGCTTAACAGGATAAAGCAGGGCCCTCCTAAGGCCTAGCTCGAGGTTCGAGTCCTCGTGGGGACACCAGCGTAAAAATCTCTCTTATGCTATACTAACAGCCAAACAACTACATAAAGAAACTAAAAACACATGGCAAAGAAAAAGAAAAAATACTTCATCAAACTCAACAACAAAATCCGCACCTATTTTAACGGCATGCCTTTTGAAGAAGGGGTCGCCACACTCAGTGAAGACAAACTCATCGAACTGGTCATGTTGCTTGAACTAAGCCTTGCTTCACACAGCAAAGATGAGATGATACGCGCACTCAGGCGGGTATGGAGCGAAGCAGACGCAGTGCCTAGAGAGATGATAGTCTCTTACCTGACACAAAGCTACAAAGCCATCCCCTACGCAGGAGGCATCAACAAACGCCCTGACGACAAGCTAAACATCATCTTAGAGATACTAGCAGACATCCCTCACACTAGACAAGAAGAGAACCAACTGCTTGAAGCCTTTTTGGAGGTAAAACCTGTCAAGATAACCCAAGAAAAGCTTCTTGCCAAACTTCATTACCTTCGCATGAAAGGCAGACTGCTTGCTTTAGAGAAGCGTTTGGATGTTGTCTTTAACACGCTAAATGAGATGGAGTTTTACCATAGTTTCAGTTTTTCTTTGGCTAGTTTTGACTTTCATAAACTCTTACTCTGCGTCAGTCCTGCTTTAGAGATGGACACTTTATGGCAACTAGAAGACGCGCAGATAAGCCAGAAACTCCAAACCCTCAAAGAAGAGACCACGGTACATAAAACCAAAGAGATTGAAGAGTTTCTCTCTCACCTAAACAAAAACGAACACCCCTACTTGAGCGAAAAAGAAATCAACCTCGCCTTGCGTAGCATGGCTCCCCAGACTCCACTTTACCATGCACCCATAAGTTTTGAGACCATTGACAACATCATCACCGCCATTAGCCATAAGTATGATGTGTTTGAGAGTACCGACCACATCATGATAGAAAAAGAGAAGTTTGATGACCTTTTTGGTACGGAAATCCGCTATATGACTTCAGTCTCGTATGAAAAACCCTTTCTCTATAACCTCATCTGGCGAGGCAAAGAGCTACCCATCAAAGAAGACATCAACACCGTCAATGACGACTTGTTAGCACACTTTAGAGTTGGAGTGAATGACATCATCGAAGAGATGCGTGAAGAGAGCCAAAAACTGGGCATAGCAGATGAAAAGATGCACGAATACATCGTGCGTTTTATAGAACCGCAGATACGCTCTTCAGGGCTACTCAAACTCAAAGAGAAAAACAAACGGCGCATCTTATTTCACTTTAGTGAGTACCTTAAACCCTTACTTGAGAAGTACAAACAAGAGGAGCTGTTGGCTAAAACCATCCGCGACTTCAAAAACCTCTTTCCGCTTGCCCGTGGGCTTAAACGCAGCATCGTTTTTCATGTGGGGCCCACGAACTCAGGAAAAACCTACCAAGCCCTCGAACAACTCAAATCTGCCACCACAGGCTACTATCTGGCTCCCTTGCGACTTTTGGCACTTGAAGGCTATGAGAACCTCAGAAGTGTTGGCGTGCATGTCTCACTCATCACAGGTGAAGAAGAAATCATTGATGAGGAGTCCACACATATCTCTTCTACTATCGAGATGATGAACGCTTCAGTGGATGTGGATGTCTGCGTTATCGACGAGATACAGATGATAAGCGACCGAGACAGAGGCTGGGCATGGGCAAACGCACTCATGGGCGTGCCTGCCAAAAAGGTCATCCTCACAGGCTCTATAGATGCACTAAAAGCCGTTGAAGAGCTGTGTGAGTACCTTGAAGAGCCTTTGGAAGTGGTGCATTTTGCGCGTAAAAATGAGCTGGTGATGCTTGAGTACGCGACTCCTCTTAAGAAGATAGAACCTCAAACCGCAGTGGTGGCATTTTCAAGACGCGATGTACTCTCGCTTAAGCAACAGCTAGGCGAAACCTACTCCGTCTCGGTAGTCTATGGCAATCTCTCTCCTGAAGTCAGACGCGAAGAAGCAAGACGATTTAGAGAAGGAGAAAGCCAGATACTCGTAGCCACCGATGCCATCGCTATGGGGCTTAACCTCCCCATCAAAACCCTACTCTTTTCTAAAGATAACAAATTTGACGGACTAAGAAGACGCGAACTGCTCCCCACAGAAGTACAGCAGATAGCAGGTCGTGCAGGACGGTATGGGTTAGAGGAAAAAGGCTTTGTGGGTGCTTTAGATGACAATGCGCTAGAAGTCATAGGTGCTGCGTTTCATGCGCCACTTCCTGACATCAAACTGCCCGTCTCTGTCATGGCAAGCTTAGAGCATGTCATGCTCATCGGTGAGATACTAGAGACTGAAAACATCTTGGAAATCTTGGCTTTTTTTGCGGACAACATGGAGTTTGAAGGGCCGTTTGTGGCTGCAAACATCGACTCCATGCTCGAAGTGGCAGCCATCGTAAGCGAGTACAAACTGGACTTACGGACACGGTTTTATCTCTCCTGCGCACCCGCTAGCATCTCATCAGCGTATCTTGAGTCGGTGTTTCACCGCTATGTGCGGCAGATTGAAGCTGGCGGTAAAGTGCTGTACATCCCACCGCGTGATCTGCCCTCATTTGCTCAAACCAACGACATGTTGCTCAACGCTGAAGACAGGGTAAGGGAGATCTCACTGTATCTGTGGCTTTCGTTTAAATTCCCCGACATCTTCCAAGACAGCAAACAAGCCATCGCGGCTAGAGTACGGCTGAACAACTTCATCGAAAACTCACTACGACAAGGGATGTTCACCAAACAGTGCCGAAAGTGCGGTAAAGTGCTTGATTTTTCCTATAGATTTTCCATCTGTGACGAGTGTCATACCCAAAGTAAACGCGGTGGCACAAGCAGTTTTGGCGGTTACCGAGGGCGAAGAAAAAGATGATACGCAGTACCAAACAAAGGCGACGATATGGCAGATAGACTAACCGTAAAACAAAACACTAAGCTTTTGGAGTTTTTGTTTGCGTCACTGCCAACATGGCCTAAAAAAACCGTCAAACAACGCTTGCAGGGAGGCTCTGTGGCAGTCAATAGTACAGTCACCACCCAGCATGACGCGCCTTTAAAAGCAGGCGATGTGGTGGAAGTAGGTGTAGTCAGAAAAGCCCTCACGCCTGACAACTCATCTCAAAAACTAGAAATTCTCTACCAAGACAAAGAAGTCATCGCTATCAACAAACCTGCGGGACTTTTGTCTGTTGGTACTACGAGTGAAAACAAAAACCACGCGCTGGCACTCTTAAGACAACAGCTCTCGCATGCTAAAAACCAAATCAAACTCTGGCCGGTGCACAGGCTCGACAGGGACACTTCAGGCATCCTACTTTTTGCCACATCCAAAGAACTCCGCGAAGCCGTCATGGACAAGTGGGGAGTTTCACAAAAAATCTATCTTGCCGTCGTAGAGGGCGTACCCAAAGAGACATCTGGCACTATCGACCAACCCCTAAGACTCGATGAAAAACTCTACTGCATGCATGTTGGCAAACACAAAGATGCACTTCCCGCCCTCACCCACTACAGACTTCTAAAAAGCACCGCAACACGCTCCTTGCTTGAAGTGCGCATAGAGACTGGCAGGCAACACCAAATCCGCGCCCACATGGCATGGCTAGGATGCCCCATCGTAGGCGACGAACGCTACGGCAAAAAAGGCGACAAGATGGGACTTCACGCCATGAGGCTCAAGTTTGTACATCCCGTTACTAAAAAAGAGATACTTTTGGAGGTGGATGCACCGAAGGCGTTTTATGGCTTGTTGGGTTGACGGTGTTAAAATAGTATGTTTAGGCTCAGTAAAGATACCAAGATGTTACCGATTTATCGTATAGTTCCTGATAATATTAGGATAGGATAAATGCAATTACACATAGATGATTATATAAACAATACTTACAGCATTTTTGAAAAATTAACCCATAACACAAAAAGTATCTCAATCAAACTTTTTAAATCTGCTACGCGCAATGAACAATTTCTTAGGCTCATCGATACCTACAAACATCAAAATGGTCATGAAGTTGTCAAGTCTCTACTCGCACATTTTCGCATAGATATTACAATAAAAAATCAACAACTGGGCAATATACCTCCTCTTGGCAGGGCGGTAATCATCGCAAATCAGCCACTGGGTAGTCTGGACTCTTTAGCGCTCATAGATGCGATAAGTAGCATCAGAACTGACATCAAAATCGTAACAAACTCTTTTATAGCAGAGGTCGATTTGATGAAAGGCTTGATGATACCTATCACTGACAGCGTAAACTATAAAAACTCCACGAAAGCCATCTATAAAGCACTGAGTAATGAACAGATAGTGGTGATGTTTCCCTCTCTTGAGGTTGGTAATTTTGCTACAGACAATAGCGATAAGGCAAAATGGAAAAATAGCTTTTACAAGATAGCCTCCAAAAGTAAATCTCCCATTATTCCCATATATATACGCGTTAAAAATTCTCTATTTTTTTCTATTTTGTCTCGTGTCAATAGCTCCATGGCACACACTTTATTACCAGGTGAAATGTTGCGTTCTTTTGCTAAGACGATCGAGTTTAAGATGGGTAAACAGATACCTTATCTTTCGTACTACAATCCGCAACTAAACCCCAAACAAAATGTCAAAATATTGAAAAAACATTTCTACAGCATCGCCAATGACAATAAAGAGATATACAAAACATACGACACTATATCTGAACCACAAAGCACCAAAGCAGCCATCATCGACGACCTTCAATCATCCATGCTACTAGGAAGCACACTTGATAACAAACAAATCTATCTCTTTGACGCCGAACCTACGAGTGCTTTACTGCTAGAGATTGGCAGGCTTCGAGAGATGACATTTAGGTATGTTGGTGAGGGCACAGGCAAGAAGTCAGACACAGATGATTTTGACCTCTACTACAAACATATCGTATTGTGGGATAAAGACGAGGAAGAGGTAGTGGGTGCATACCGCATCGGTGAAGCTAAAGAAATCATAGAGTCCAAAGGCATTGACGGGCTTTATACTTCTCGTATTTTTGAGTACCACACCCACTCACTTGAGATGCTAAAACAAGGCATCGAACTGGGCAGAAGCTTTGTGCAACCCAAATACTGGGGTAGTCGTGCACTCGATTATCTGTGGCAGGGCATCGGTGCGTATGTGAGATTTCATCCAAGAGTCAAATACCTCTTTGGTGCGGTTAGCATCAGCGATAGATTTAATGAATACAGCAAAGCACTGATGGTTGATTTTTATACCAACTATTTTGGAGCATCAACCAAAGATGTGGAACACAGAAACAGGTATATCTTTGACTATGAATATAAGCTCAAAAATGTTTTTTGCTATGATGACTACAAAAAAGATATGCGCACACTCAAAAAAGAGTTAGAATTTCAAGGATTTTCACTCCCCACTCTCTACAAACAATACACCGAAGTCTGTGAAGCAGATGGTGTAAAATTTTACGATTTTGGCTACGATATGCAATTTGGCAACTGCCTAGACGGTTTCATCATCGTTGACCTAGACAAACTCAAACCACAAAAAAGAGAACGGTACATCAAGACAAATTAGTCTTTTGCGTTTCTGTGTTACAATAGCTCCACTAATGCCTCACAGCACTCAAGGAACTACCATGTCACTTACACTGGGTGAAAAAGAGATAATCTTAAGTAGCATTAGAGATATACCTGATTTTCCTAAAGCAGGCATTATTTTTAAAGACATCTCCACGCTACTTTCAAATCCACAAGCCTTAGACACCCTTATGACTCACTTGGAAAATAGATACCAAAATTACGACTTGGATTATGTAGCGGGGATTGATGCCAGAGGGTTTATCTTTGGGAGCATCTTAGCAGACAGGCTAGGTGTAGGGTTTGTGCCTGTGCGCAAAAAAGGAAAACTGCCCTACACTACTGTGGCGGAAAAATACGCTTTGGAGTATGGGTTTGATGAAGTAGAAGTGCACATCGATGCTTTTGGTGAACAAAAAGGCGCAAGGGTGTTGCTCATGGATGATCTCATCGCTACAGGGGGGACTGCCAAAGCAGCAGCCAGCCTCATCGGTAAAGTGGGCGCTCACTGTGTTGAAGCCTGTTTTGTGATGGAGCTTGCTTTCCTCAAAGGTCGTGAAGGCTTTAGCGCACCTGTGTATTCGGTGTTGGAGATAGACTAAGCAAAATGAATTTATCATTGGATATAATCAAATACATATCACATTTACAAAGAGTAGAACATGAATCTAAATCAAGAAATATACATCCCAAAACCGAGCAAAAATGACCCTGACGCACTAGGGCATTTTGGGAAATTTGGTGGGCGTTTTGTGCCTGAAACACTGATGCCAGCACTTGAGCAACTGAGACTGGACTATGAAGCAGTGCGTTTTGATAAGGATTTTTGGAAAGAAGTGGACTACTACTACAAAAACTATGTGGGTCGTCCTTCTGCACTTTACTTTGCACAAAACATCTCCAACGAAGTCGGCGCAAATGTCTATCTCAAAAGAGAAGACCTAAACCACACGGGTGCACACAAGATTAACCACACGATTGCTCAAGCAATATTGGCAAAACGACTAGGCAAAAAGAAGGTCATCGCAGAAACAGGTGCAGGGCAACATGGTGTGGCGACTGCTACGGTTGCGGCACTCTTTGGACTCGAATGTGAAGTGTTCATGGGGGCTAAAGATGTGGCGCGTCAAGAGCTCAATGTTTTTCGCATGAAACTCCTTGGAGCAAAAGTACACGCGGTGGAGTCAGGAAGCCGTACCCTCAAAGATGCGATGAATGAAGCCATACGCCACTGGGTCACGAACGCGCGTGACACCTACTACATCATCGGCACTGTAGCAGGGCCTCACCCCTACCCGATGATGATACGAGACATACAGTCCATCATCGGCTGGGAAGCCAAAGCCCAACTGCAAGAAGTAAAAGGTTGCTTACCAGACAAAGTCATCGCGTGCATTGGTGGTGGCTCAAACGCCATGGGCATCTTTAGCCACTTTTTAGAAGATGAAAATGTAGAGTGCATCGGCATCGAAGCAGGTGGTGAAGGCTTAGACGGAAGACACGGTTGCTCACTGGCAAAAGGAAGTCCTGGTGTACTCCATGGGCAACTCTCTTATCTGCTTCAAGATGAGGATGGGCAGATACAAGAAGCGCATTCCGTCTCAGCAGGACTGGATTACCCTGGCATCGGGCCAGAACATGCTTTTTTGAAAGATGCGGGTAAAGTGACTTATGATTATGTCACTGATGATGAAGCACTTGAAGCATTCGTTTGGCTTTCACAAGCAGAAGGCATCATCCCTGCCTTTGAGTCTTCACATGCCGTGGCTTATCTAAAAAAGATGGACCCTGAAGCCATCAAAGGCAAAACCATACTCATCAATCTCTCTGGGCGTGGCGACAAAGACATGATGCAGGCCAAAGAGATTTTAAAAGAACAGTTTAACTAATACAAAGGAATATCTATGAATTTTGAATTAACCGCACTACCGTTGGGTGATATCAACTCTGACCTTGAGGTCGTTATTGTTATCAATAAAAACACTCACCATCACTTTGTGCAAGATGCACCCCTGCTTAAAAAAGCTGGTTTTGAAGGCACTCAAGATGAAACTTGTCTACTTGTAGCGCAAGATAGACTCTATGTGGGTGCTGATTCGTTAAAGAGTAGTGCCATCAGAACGGCAGCGGCGGTTGCCATCAGAGCACTCAATGGCACAAGCTACAAATCTATCAAAGTAGCCACCTATACCGACAATGGATGCTCTTACTCTTTGCGTGCTATGACTGAAGGGTTTATCTTGGGTGCTTATAGCTTCAATGTCTACAAAAGTAAAAAGAAGAAGAATCCCATCAAACACATCACTGTGTCGCTTCAAGAGTATGAAAATCTTACGCTTGACATAGAAGAAGCTTCAGAAGCCATACACAAAGCACAAATAACAGCAGATGCGACCAACTTCACACGCGACATTGTCAACACTACCCCTGAAGACTGTTACCCAGAAGTGATGGCAAGTATCGCAGAAGGGTTAGCCGAAGAGACAGGTCTGCACTGCAAGATACTCAAACCAAAAGAACTAAAAGACGAAAAAATGGAAGCACTTTTAGCTGTTGGGCGTGCCAGTCGCCATAAACCTCGCGTCATTCATCTCTCACATACGCCGAAAAATCCTAAATGTGTAGTCACACTTATAGGCAAAGGACTCACCTATGACAGTGGTGGACTAAGTCTTAAACCAGCTGATTTTATGGTGACGATGAAGTCGGACAAGAGTGGTGGGTCAGCCGTTATCGGCATCATGAAAGCGGTAGCAGAGATGAATCTTGCTGTCGAAGTGCATGGTTTTGTAGGGGCAGTTGAAAACATGATAGGTGGTGATGCTTACAAGCCAGATGATGTACTTGTTGCTAAAAATAAAAAAACCATAGAGATACGCAACACGGATGCGGAAGGGCGTTTGGTTCTAGCCGACACCCTGTGTTACGCACAACAAGAGGTAAAAGCAGACTACATTTTTGACTTTGCTACACTTACAGGTGCTTCGGTGGTTGCAGTGGGTAACTACACCTCCTCTGTGATGGGAAATAATAAAGAACTACAAGCCCTTGTCGTCAAAGAGGCTCACAGCGCAGGTGAACTTGCCACTGCACTGGACTTTAACCGCTACCTAAGAAAAACCATCAAATCTGAGATAGCCGACATCTGTAATATCTCAAATACGCGTTATGGTGGTGCTATCACCGCTGGGATGTTTTTATCTGAATTTATAGACGAAGACCACACCGAAAAATGGGCACACATTGACATCGCAGGGCCTGCTTTCGTAGAACATATTTGGGGAGAAAACCCGCATGGCGCTTCGGGTGCTGGTGTGAGGATGATGCTTAGATTGATTGAAAATCTTTCTGTAAAGTAAAACCGCCCAAAAACCACTTCTTGTGGTCTTAGGGTGTATCAGCGTTCGTGAAATGCTTCTGAGAATGTCTTGATAATCGGTTTTGTAAAATAAGTCAATACGCTTCTGTTTCCTGTAATGATGTCTATTTGAGCTGTCATACCAGGGGTGAGTTCTATCTTTTTATTGTCTTTTGAGACAAGTTCTGTTTTATCTACCACAATCAAAACCCTAAAGTAATACTTTTCGCCATCTGCTGTTTTTTCCATCAGGGTATCAGGGCTAATATATTCAACTTTTCCATGAAAAACCCCATAGATACTATAATCATAAGCATCAAGCTTAATGGCTGCCAGCTGCCCTGTCTTAACAAAAGAGATATCAGAAGGTGGCATTTTGGCTTCAATGATAAGCTTGTCTCCAGAAGGTACCAGTTCGAGTATGACATCGCCCGCACGAACTTTTGCCCCCTGTGTAGTAATAATGATATTTTTAACAATGGCATTGATTGGTGCAAAAATCGCTGTACGCTCAAAGGTGATTTCTTTATCAGCAAGTTCTTGTTTTTTAGAAGAGAGTTCCTCTTCTACTTTTGTCATATCGGTTTGTGATTCTTTAAAGTAGGTATTTTTAACACTAGACATCTTACCTTTTATTTCAGAAATTTGGCGTTTAATCCTGATAATTTCAATCGCCCCAATATCTCCACTTTTTAACAAAGGAAGGTTCATATTGAGTTCTTCTTTTGCCAAAACAAGAGACTCATTAAGTGCTGAAATCTCATCATTTAAGGTGCGTTGTCTTCTGTGGAAAAGTGCGGTTTGGTTCTCTATAAACTCAGGATAAGATTCTATAGATTTCGAAAAAGACAAAGGCTTGTCGTAGACCTCTGCATTAAGACGAACCAATGCGGCTTCGAGTGCAGCAACTTTAGATTTACTCTCATCATAGGCAGCTTGTGCTTGCTCTTTTTCTAAAACCACAAGCTTGTCTCCCTTTTTTACCTCTTGCCCTTCTTCGACAAATATATCTTCTATCACGCCATCTATCGCTGACTGTATTGCTTGTGTTTTGGCTGTGGCGATGACTTGTCCGCTTGCATGTGAGATTTGATCAAGATTTGCATAAGAAGCCCATATACTAAAAGGGATAATAATAAATCCTAAAACCCCCAAAACAATCCATACAGGATTCATGAGTGGCTTATAAGGTAATCTTTCGTGTTTCATTTGTTATCCTTGTTGTGGTATTTTTACACCTGAGCTTAGTTGCGCGAGTACAGCTTCTTTTGGCCCATCAAGTACAATTTTCTGTGGGCCCACAACAATAATGCGATTGACCAAAGCCAACAATGCAGGCTTATGCGTGACAAGCACCAAGGTGTCATCTGGCTTTAGATGTTCTTGAATAGCCTGCATCAGTTTACGCTCTGTTTGGTCATCCATATTGGCAGTAGGTTCATCCAAAAATACGGCAACCGATTGCATAAGAAGCAGACGCGTCAATGCTATGATCTGTTTTTGTCCACCAGAGACACTCTCTCCTCCTTCGGGAATAGGCGTATCAAGACCCAAGGGCAAGGCATTAAGCAAATTGATTAAACTGGTTTTATGGGCAATTTCAATAATTTTTTCATCACTCACACCAACAAGCCCCAAAAGCAAATTTTCCCTCAGTGTACCAGATATGAGTTTTGTGTTCTGCGGTAAATATGCTATCCGTTCGCTTAGCCTACTGCGAGCAATTTGCTGCATATCAATACCACCCATGAGGATTTTTCCCGTTTGAGGCTTATAAAGTCCTGCTAAAAGCTTAAGCAAGGTAGATTTGCCTGACCCGATTGTGCCAACTATTGCCACCCTTTCTCCTGCAGCGATATGTAAATTGCCAACGACTACGGCAGGTGTATCTTCACCGTATGCAAAAACAAGATTTTTACACCCAAAAGAAGGCTCAAGCAAAGCAGGAGTCAAAGGGGCATCTATGCCTTCATTGTCACGCTCAAGTGCATAGACACGATCAAGGTCTTCAATCGCTATTTTTGTTCTTCCCCATTGCACTAAGAGATTGGGTAACATGGAGATTGGGTTGAGTACTCTACCTGAGAGTATGGTCACCGCAATCAACCCTCCCATCGTCAAATCACTCGTTGTCGTAACAAGATACGCACCCAACGCGACCAGTGAAATATAACTAAGTTGTTGCAAAAATGCTGAAAAATAAGTAGCCATTTCACTGTAATGGCGTATTTCAATATCATCATAAATCCCATCTTCGGTTAAGCCATTCCAACGGTTAAGCAAACTCCATCCAGCACCTGTAGCCTTAATGTTTTCTGCATTATCAACACTTTCAACAAGCAAGCCTAGTTTACGGTTAGCCGCCATAGAAGATGTGGTTGTGAGTCGTTCTATCTTTTTACGAAAAAACAACCCTGCCATAAGAGAAAGCACAAAAAATACAAGCACAACAAGCCCCATTTGGAGACCAGAGAGCAATACAATCACTGCTAAAAAAATCATCGAAAAAGGAAGGTCTATAAGCAAATAGAGTGCAGCTGTGGAGATAAATGCACGAATAGAAACATAACTCTGCAACTGTCCTGAGAGTGTACCAACGCTTTTAGGTAACATATCTAAACGGATTTTTAAAAAACGATTGAAGATGTCGTGCGAAAAGACTGCATCCATGTTTTTTACAGCATAATCAAGAATGCTAGAGCGAGAAAGCTTCACAATCAATTCCAACAAAATAGCGATAAATACCCCAATACTGAGCGCAACAAGTGTTGAGATACCTTCTGTTGGGATGACCCTATCATAAACCTGCATACTAAAGAGCGAAGTACCAATAGCTAAAAAATTAATACCCAAAGAAGCGATTGCGGCATAAATAATAATCGGTTTTTGACGCAATGCCACACGCTTAAATAACGATTTTGCAGAGTAGGATTCAAAGGTTTTTCTCTCTGATTTTAAAGGTGTAAACATCGTGCCTTTAGGAAATTGACCGATAGAGGTTACCCCATCAATCCCCTCACATTTCCAACTTCCAATCGTATCATGCTCCACTATGACCAGCAGACCCACCCTTGGAATCAATGCTAGTACGGGCAACTCTTGAGGTAAGATGCTTGTACTCCATGCTGTTTTTTGTAAGCCATACAGTTCAAAAAAATTGTCATAAAAGTGAAGTATATCTTTGTCTTCTATGGAGTTGGTTATACTTTCTTGAAGTATTTCCAATTCATATAATGGAAGCCTTGATGCGGCAAGTACACCCAAAGAGCACTCCTGCGTAAGCCATACAATATCGCGTTGCGCTTCTTGGGGGCTTGCATATATCATTTTAATACACCCGATTCAAAATCCAATCTCCCTGCTTCAAGTGCTAGCCTGTACGACGAGGCGACCAATGATGCCCTTAGTGTTGCCAAAGAAAGATAATTTTGTGTGACTTCTCTTGAAGTGTTGACCAAATCAAGCCATTGTCGTTTTCCTGCAATAAATAAACGGGTATACGAATCAAGCACCTCTTGAGACGCCCTAATCGTTTCTTCTACGCTTCCTTTTCGTCCCAATGCCGATTGGTATGACGCATAATCAGAGATGAGGCCATCGACCAACTCCGCTTCTTTTGTTTGTAACTCATTTTGAGCTTGTAGTACTTTATACTTCGCATTTTCACTGTTCGAGAGTGCTGAGAGACCCGCTCCTGGACTAAAGGTAACTGCACCATATACCAAAGTATCAGTCTGAATACCATCAACAAATACCGAACCACGCTGATGCTCAGCGCGCAATGAGACATTGGGCAAAATCGCCGCGTCTGTTCCTTTTTTTTCAGCCTGTGTGATGGCGATTTGCGCTTCGTAAGTCTTCAATGTTGGATGAGAGCTAAGCATCTCGTCTTTTAATTTCCCAAATGACATATTACGCCTAATCAATGCATCATTTTTAAAGCTAATACCACACTCAAGTGGCTTACCTATCAAAACTTCAAGTTGTGATTTTGCCATAAGAAATCTTGACTTAGCCGTGATTAAATCTGCTTCTACTTGAGCAATCCGTGATTGAAGCAGTGCATGGTCGGACTCTGAAGAAACGCCCGCTTCGACACGCCGAATCAACATTTCAGAAAATTTTTCAAGTTGTTCTTTGCCTTTTGTAAAACTTTTTATTTCGCCATCTGCTTGTACAAATTGCTCTAGTAAATTTAAAAAGATAGTTGCCAAACTGTAGGCACTTTCATCTAACATGGCTTGAGCTTGCCTCTCCCTTGAAGCGGATGCCTCACTTAGGGCATCAAGTTTACCCCCCGTCCAGATAGGTTGATCAAGACGAAAGTTACCACCCGTTCGACCACCTGCTCCCGTACTATAATCTACAGTTGGTGTAGGAAAGTAGTTCCATTTTGTGCTTTCAACTTCAGCTTTTGCACTTAAGACAAACTGTTTTGAAGCTCTGATACTAGGATAATGTTTATAGGCATCTTCAAGTAATTGTCCCACTTCTTTAGTGCAAGCTTTATTCTCTCCTGCATTCGCATACATATCATCACTTTGTGCCTGTAGGAGGGTTGCAAGAAATACAAAAAGTAACCATATTGCTTTTTGAAACATTTTCATATCCTTTAGTATTAATTCAAAACGATTATAATCTAATGAAGCTGAAAGTATTCTCAGGGTTTGCGGGTAGCATATAGAGTTACGCCATCTATTTTAGATATTGTAATTATATCAGCGTAGGTGCAAATGCTTTGGTTGAGACTCTGACGCGTTGTCCTAAAATAAGGCTCTTGGCTTGAGACCCCGTGATGACCACTTCGACCAACTGCTGACCGATGGACACAACGGCAATGTTCACGACACCAGCCTGAAGAAGATCCAAAAGCTCTCCCTCAAAGGTAAACTTTTGTGAACCGCTTGTTTGAAGCAGTACCTCTTTGGGCGTGCCATCTTTGATGATATGGCCTTGATTGAGCACTATGACACGACCCGCTAAACGATAAATCTCGCTTGGGTCATGGCTCACCATGATGCTAGTCGTACCAAACTCTTTATGTAGGGTTAAAATCTCATACTGAAGTTTGGTTCGCATCTGGGGATCAAGTGCAGAAAGTGGCTCGTCCATCAAAAGCACTTTGGGTCTGCTCATCAAAGCACGACACAATGAAACTCTCTGCTGCTGCCCTCCACTTAGGGTGTTTGGCATTCTGTTTTTGAGAGACCAAAGCCCTGTAACTTCCAAAAGATGAGAGGCTAAGGCTTTGTCTTTGGCAACAAAAAGCAGGTTTTCTTCTATGGTCATATTGGGGAAAAGTGCATAGTCTTGAAAGACAAAACCGATGCCTCTGCTTTGTGGCTTAAGGCTTATTTTCGCGTCCTGCCAAACCTTGTCTGCTACTTTTATCGTTCCTTTTGCCTCTTCAAATCCTGCAAGGATGCGTAAAAGTGTGGTTTTTCCACTGCCACTTTGACCTGCCAAAGCCACAAAATCTCCTTCGCGTATCTCTAAATCAACCGCCAAATCCATAATACCGCTAGAACCATGAAGTTTTTTATTGATATCTATTGTTATCATGACTAAAACCTGCCTATTTTTCTTTTTTGACTGTGATTAAACCAATAGACCCCAAACAGTACCAAAAAGCTAATCATCACCATGATAACACTATAAAGATGCGCGGTGCTGTAGTCCATAATTTCGACCATTTCATAGATAGCAACAGAAGCGACTTTGGTTTCACCCTCGATGCTCCCTCCCACCATCAGTACCACACCAAACTCACCCACAGTGTGTGCAAAGGTGATAATAATCGCCGTAAGAAGTGCAGGTTTCATGTTGGGGAGTGCTACACGGAAAATCGTTTCAAGTTTGCTTTTACCTGCTAGGTAAGAGGCTTCAAGCATATTTTTACTAAGCGATTCAAATCCGCCCTGTAAAGGCTGCACCATAAAAGGCAAAGAGTAAAAACAGCTCGCCACCACAAGCCCCGTAAAGTTAAACACCATTTTGATACCAAAATATTCATCAAAAAAAGCACCCACAGGTGAGTTGTGAGACAAAACAACCAAGATGTAAAAACCCAAAACAGACGGTGGCAAGACGATAGGCAAGGCGGTGAGTGCTTCTAAAAAAGGTTTGGATTTGGATTTACTTTGAGAGAGATACCATGCCAAAGGCAGTGCCAAGGTGAACAGTATCAAAGTGGTAATGCCTGCGAGTTTGAACGAAAGCATAAAAGGCTCAAAATCTAGATTCATCAAGGCTTCTAACATGATAACACCTTCAAAATAGAAAGCTCACTTGGCTGTATGAGTATCGTGACGCTGTCATGCTCTTTAAGCTCCAACCTATCAGCCGCTTCACGCGTGATGATGGACTCTAGCTCGACTTCTCCCACTAAAAGCTTAACAGAGCTAAGGAGTATGCCGTTTTCACAAGAGCGGATAGTTGCTTTGAGTTGATTGGTGATGCTTAGCATTACTGTAGGCTCTTTTGCCACAATCAACTGTGTGGGATTGAGTGTGAGTACGACACTGCACCCTACTTTTACCTCTTCGTCCAAGCCAAGACTCACCATGGAGATAGTCTGCCCTAAAACATCAAAGCGT
This sequence comes from Sulfurovum sp., assembly GCA_020726105.1. Classification (GTDB taxonomy): domain Bacteria; phylum Campylobacterota; class Campylobacteria; order Campylobacterales; family Sulfurovaceae; genus Sulfurovum. The sequence goes on from DYTF01000036.1 coordinate 15,635, forward strand.
ACCATGCTTAAGTGTTCATGGGTATCTATGACAACAATCTTGGCTTCAAAGGTATTCATGGAACGAGGTATCCGAATTTTTTCAGTATCTCTTTGCCTTTAGTGCTCAGGATAAAGTCATACAATGCTTTGGCTTCTTTGTTTTGCTCACCTGCTTTAAGTAGGACAATTCCCTGATTGATTGGCGCGTACAATGATGGGTCAACTTCTGCCCAGTGTGTGCCTTCTTTGTACTGTGACATAGTGGGGCTATAGAGTGAAGACTTAGCGATAAATCCAATATCTGCAGCCGTTACCGCATAGACAACGGTTTGTGAGATAGACTCAGCAAAAACCAGTTTTCCTTTGACTGCATCATACACACCCGCTTTCTTCATGGCTTCGAGTGCAGCTCTGCCATAGGGTGCTGTTTTGGGGTTGGCAACGGCTATTTTGGCTATGGCATCATCTTTGACTAACGCCATACCCTTGGTAAAATCTTGTGGTGTTTTGCCGAGGTATGCCAATGCGCCTTGTGCATACACCACAGGTCTAGTCACTGCGATGCCCTCTTTGTACAAGGCTTCAGGAAAATTCATATCGGCTGATAAAAAAAGCTCGTAGGGTGCGCCATTTTTGATCTGGGCGGTGAGCTTTCCTGAGCTGCCTAAGGTCACATTGAGCTTAGTATCTGGTTGCACAAGTGCAAACTCTTTTTTAAGCTCAACCATCGCATCAGCGACATTCGCAGCCAAAGCGATACTGACGCTCCCTGCCATGCTATAGGTAGTTAAAAACATTAACACTACAAATATACTTTTTTTCATACGCTCTTCCTTTAAAATAATGTGTATGAAAGTTTATCGTTATGTTTCTTAAGAAACAACGATGGCTTGCCTTTATCGTTTCAGCTCCGCCATACTCTTTTGTCTCAGCACGATACTTTGCTGTGCATCATCCATCAAGGTAAGTTCATTGTCCGAAATATTGGCTTGAAGCATCATGGCGCGTTTTGCAAGAAGCTCTATGTCACCCTCCATGTCGAGATAAACCACACGCAGGTTACTAAAACGCGTGAGTGAAGTCTCTATCTGCTTCCACCATGCTGCTGCCATACCCTCTTGATAGGTATAGATGATGACTTTTTTTGAACGCCCACAGGCTTTTTTGATGCGCTTTTCATCAGGCTGTCCCAAGTCTATCCAGAGTTCTATCTCCCCACCCAAAGACTTGACCCAGAGATCAGGTTCATCATCTTGTGAGATGCCTTTGCAAAACTCCAACCGTTCTTCTGCGTTGAGTATGAAAGCTAAGACTCTTACCATCAGTCGCAAATCTGTCTCTGAGGGGTGCTGTGCCAGCGTGAGGTTGTGTTCAGCGTAATAATGGCTGTCCATATTGGCAATATTGAGCAGTGCTTTGCTAATCGTTGCTTTGAGTGCCATGGGTTTCCTTGGGTTTTAAATGTGAAAGTATAGCCGTTCTTACTATAAAGTGTGTATACTACCCTATGAAAAAATTACCTCTATCCCATATCTTCATCACTTCCAAAGTACCTTCCAAAAAGCTGATGATCATCCTACATGGTAGAGGTGACACGGCTGCAGGCTTTTCTTTTTTACCGCCTTATCTGGACATCGATGAGATGAACTACATCTTACTTGATGCACCCAATGATTTTCTTGACGGCTACTCGTGGTACGATCTGCCACCCAATCAACATGCGGGCATCTTGCACTCACGCGACATCCTCACCCAAACACTGGACATCCTCTTTGAAGAACAGTTTGATGCTAGAGAGAGTTTCCTCTTTGGGTTTTCGCAAGGCTCACTGCTTGTCTTTGAGTTTGGCGCACGCTACCATAAAGTCCTAGCTGGCTACATCGGTATCAGCGGTTACATCTACGAAGCCCACACACTACTTAAAGAGATGAACCCTGAAGTCAAAAAAGCAAGATGGCTCTGCACCCA
>DYTF01000037.1:0-12703 GCA_020726105.1 Sulfurovum sp.
GATGAGGTGGCAGACTTTGTGGTCGCAGATGCCTTTGAAGCCGCCAGACTCATCGAAAAGTTGTAAGCCTACGGGTGTAAAATGCTATAATGCGGCAAAAAATGAGATAATGCCATGCTTGAGAACAACGAAAACTATACTTTCCCTTGGGGATTTCACTTAGGAGATTTGCACAAAGACAATCAAATCATCCCTTTATACACCAGTAGTGAAGAAGGTGGATTTTGTCTGCTGTATGATAAAGACTCTGAAGCTAAAGCTGATGTGATGCTCGAAAGCCTCTGTTTGGAACTGCTCACTTCGATGCCGCATGAGAGTTTAGGTATCGCGATGTTTGATTTTGGTAGAAAAAAGTTTTATCATCTCTCCCCTTTGCAGTATCTGCAACTCTATAAAATAGCCCACAAACCTCAGATGATGCTGGAGCTTTTTGAAGAGATAGAGCGTACGATTATCTCCCGCTATGATGATCTTATCTGCTGCAATAGACCCAGCATCAATGCCCATAACCAAAAATCAAAACACAAACAGCCCTATCAATTGGTACTCATTAACCTTGAAAACTTCTCCACGCAGGAAATTGAGCTGCGGCGGATACAGAATTTTGTCGAATCAGCTGCCAAAGCAGGCGTGTATGTCATCGCTTTTGGTAACCAAAGCATAGAAGAGAGTCCTAGTCAAACGACACAGACGATTTTAAAACACTTTAAAACACTCCGTGTCACACAGGGCGAGTTTGCTCTCACAAACGAGATCTTTGAATTTGCCGAACTTGTGGAAGAATCAACCTTCAAACCGCTTAATCTTGAAAAAAGCCATCTGATGCAAGAGGTGCTTAGCAATGCAGATCTTGAAGCCTTTCTTGACCCTGAAGCGATTAAACTAGAAGAAAATACTAAAGTTCAATAAACTTTTTTGTCTCACTTTAATGATGCGTTAATGCAATTTTGCTTATAGTATAATATGGCATTATAACTATAAGAAGAAGGGTAGAGAAATGAAAGAAGAAAGAAAAGGGCGTAGGGATTTTATGGGGATGGCATTGGGTGCCTGTGCTGCAGTGGGTGGTGTTGGTGCACTGTATGCCGCAAAGCGCACATGGGATCCCTTGCCTTCTGTTAAGGCGGCGGGTTTTACGACTATTGATTTAAGTACAGCAAAACCGAATGAATTGGTGATAGAAAAATGGAGAGGCAAGCCCATTTTTGTGTTGAAAAAAACACCCCAAATGAAAGAAAACCCAAGAGATATTGTGATAGGTTCAGATAGGTTTTTGGTAACGATTGGGCTTTGCACGCATTTGGGCTGTATTCCTGCGTACCAAAAAGACAATCTTCTCTTTTTCTGTGCCTGTCATGGTGGAAAGTTTGACACTTCAGGCATCAATGAACCAGGATTGCCACCTCCCAGCCCACTAGAGATACCACCATTTAAGATACAAGGTACAAAGTTGGTATTGGGTGAAGAAGGACCTGAGTACAAAAAAATGCTAGCTGATGGCATAGCGGTATAGGAGAGTAAAAATGGCACATTTTGAAAAAGCAAACAGTTTAGGCGAATGGTTTGAACAGCGTATTGGTCTGAGTACACTGAATCGTGTTCTTAACACAGAGTATTGGATACCAAAAGATATTAATTTCCTATGGGCGATGGGTATGTTGCTTGCTGCAACCTTTGGTTTATTGGTTATTTCAGGGATTTTTCTTTTGATGTACTATAAACCTGACAGCAATTTAGCATTTGATTCGGTGAACTATACGATTATGTCTCAAGTAGGGTATGGCTGGCTTTGGAGACATATCCATGGTGTGGGTGCATCTATTATTTTCTTGGTTATCTATATCCATATGTTTACGGGTATTTATTATGGTTCATACAAAAGAGGCAGGGAGTTGATTTGGCTCTCTGGTATGGCACTTTTTGTGGCATTCTCGGCTGAAGCATTCTCTGGCTATATGTTGCCATGGGGACAGATGTCTTACTGGGCAGGGATGGTTATCACCAACCTTTTCTCTGGCGGCTCTTTAGAAGCGTATGGATTAGTAGAGTGGATTCGTGGGGATTATGTGCCTGGGGATGCGTTTTTGACGCGATTTTTTATGTTGCATGTCTTGTTACTTCCTTTGGCGATTATCGGTTTAATCGTGTTTCATTTTGGTGCACTGAGATTGCCCCATGTAAACAACCAGCAGGGCGCAGAGATAGACTTTAAAGAAGCAGCAGAACTGTACAAAGCAGGAAAGAAAAAAGAGTCCAAAGTGATTCCTTTCTCACCTGTATTTTTGAGTAAAGATGTGTTTGTGATGGGGGTGTATTTTATCCTTTTCTTCTATCTGGTCTTTTATAACTTTGAATTTGCAATGGATCCCGTGAACTTTGACCCTGCGGATGGTCTTAAAACCCCTGCGCATATCTATCCTGAGTGGTATTTTTTATGGTCGTATGAGATTTTGCGTCCTTTTGGTAAAGATGTTGGACTGGTGGCATTTGGTATCGCGCAACTTGCTTTGTTTTTCTTGCCATTTATCGACAGAAGTCCCAATGTCGCACCTGCACATAAGAGAGGACTTTTTGTCGTGTGGTTTTGGGTGCTCATCATCGATATGATAGTGCTCACCGCTATGGGTAAGCTCCCACCGACAGATCCGACTTTTGCCCTCATAGGCAAGCTGGCTGCATGGACATTCTTGGCGTTGGGACCTATTTTGGTTCTCATCACCTCGTTTGAGAAAAAGATAGGCAAAGGAGCATAAGGTGAGAGAGTTAAAAATAGTAGCAGTTGTCGTCGCCTTTTCAGTTTTGACATACTATCTGGTGGAGCCTTATGCACACCACGAGATGCACAAACAAGTTGATGCACAAGGTGTGGAGATAAAGGTAGAGAGTCATGGTTTTACCTATGATGGCAGTGACGATATTGCTGAAGCAGAGCGTAAAGGTGATGTGGCACTTGCTCAGAAGAAAAAAGCATTTTGGGCTGAAGTTGCCGACATCTCAAAACTCAAAGGAGATGCGGCTGTAGGTGAAGCAGGGTTTGCGCTTTGTTTAGGCTGCCATACAGATACAGGTACTAATTTGGGTGGTGTAGTTCCTCCAAGCCTTGAGCATGCGGGCAGGATTTATGATAAAAATTATCTCATAGCCCTACTCAAAGACCCCGCTATGGCATCCAATGTCAATCATAAATACGCTGACACTCTGTTGCATCCTATGGGTTCAATCGCATCCATGATGAGTGACAAACAGCAAATCGCCGATGTAGTAGCCTACTTACTTGAGAAAAAAGCAGGCGAAGTGACACCCGAAGAAGCGTATGATGAAGCGTGTATGCGTTGTCATGCTTTGCGCTACGCCAACATCACACAGCTGGGTAAAACCCCTAGCTTTAAGCAAGAAAAAGATGCCTTGGCACACAAGATAAAAGTACTCGATGAACAAGATGCCATCAAAGCGTACATGGGTAAATTGCCTCCTGATTTGTCTATGATTATCAGGGCAAGAGGGGAACACTTCATGGAGACATTCATAGAAAATCCGCAATCACAGCTTGCAGGCACATCCATGCCTAGAGTCGGACTCAATCATGAAGGGTATGAAAAAGTTAAAGAATACCTCACAGAGGCAGGCGACCCTAGCAAAAAAGCAAGGGAAGATTTAGGGCCATGGGTTATTGGCTTCTTTGTGCTTTTTGCACTCTTAGCATTCTTATGGAAAAAACACCAATGGAGAGAGTTACATTGATTTATTGCCAGGGCAAAGCCCTAGCAATGAGTCGACTTCAGCACTCGGCTCATGTGACTAGTCACAATATTGACCTCTTTTTGTTTCCGTTTTTTCTTCCCCAGTTATATCACCCCTTTTTTATCTACATTTAGCTACCCTAAGAAAAATTATATATTGGATTTTAAATGCTTATAGACGGACATGGTCGTACTGTGAATTACCTGCGTATCTCTGTTACGGAGCGTTGTAATTTTAGATGTCAGTACTGTATGCCAGAAAAACCCTTTTCATGGGTGCCCAAAGAAAATCTACTGACTTTTGAAGAGCTTTTTTTGTTTGTCAAAGTAGCCATCGACGGTGGGGTAACAAAAATACGCCTTACAGGAGGTGAGCCACTCCTGAGAGAAGACCTTGATACTTTCATCAAAATGATTTCAGACTATAAACCTGACATTGATTTGGCACTCACGACCAATGGCTATTTACTCCCAGAAGCAGCACAAAGACTCAAAGATGCGGGACTTAAAAGACTCAATATTTCACTTGACTCACTCAAAGCGGATGTCGCAGCAAAGATAGCAGGCAAAGATGTACTCTCTAAAGTACTTCAGGGCATAGACAAAGCATTAGAAGTGGGCTTTAAAGTTAAAATCAACATGGTGCCACTCAAAGGCATCAATGATGCTGAGATTTTGGATTTACTTGAGTACTGCAAAGTCCGAAACATCAAAATCCGTTTTATAGAATATATGGAAAACAGACATGCCGACCAGTCGCTTAAAGGGATGCATGGTAAAGAGATACTCGAAAAAGTAAAAGAGGGACACAGCATCCGTGCACTAGGCAGAGAAGGGGCAAGCCCGTCGTTTAATTATGCGCTTGAAGATGGTACGGAGTTTGGACTCATCGACCCGCATAAACATGATTTTTGTGAAAACTGTAACCGCATTCGTCTAACAGCAGAGGGCAATTTGATTCCCTGTCTGTATTTTGATGAAGCGATGAGCATCGCAGCGTCTGTTAAAAAAGGTGACATACAAGGTGCGGCTGATGTTTTGGCGCAAGTGCTTAAAGATAAACCCAAAGAGAACCGTTGGAGCGAAGAGAACCCCAATGAAGTAAAAGAGATTTCCAACAGAGCTTTTTATGAGACAGGCGGCTGATGTTTTACCTGAGTGAACAATTTTTCTCCATACAGGGTGAAGGCAGGTATGCGGGTACACCCTCATATTTTTTGCGTACAGGAGGGTGCAATCTTTCCTGCCCCGGTTTTGCAGTGTCGTATGAGGTAGAGGGTGAAGTGCGCTTAGGGTGTGATACCTATTTTTCAGTTGACAGTACCTTTGCCAAATCATGGACAAAAGTAGAGGAGGCTCAAGCCTTTACCACTATGTTGCAGGCTGAGTTTAATGCTATAGGGTATCTTCCTCATGTGGTCATCACGGGAGGAGAGCCTTTGTTGTATCATCAAGACAAGGTTTTTTACGCCGTCATTGAGTGGCTTATCTCTTCGGGCAGTGCTATTACTTTTGAGACCAATGGCACAGTCGCAATCGATTTTGAAAATTATCCTGCCTACAAAGCGTGCATTTTTGCACTTTCTTTGAAGCTTTCCAACTCAGGTGAGAGCACAGAAAAACGCTTGGTTGTCCCCGCACTTTTGGGCATACGGAAAAACGCCAAAGAGGCTTTTTTGAAGTTCACTATCGATAGAGAGTTGGTAGAAACTACAGCCAAAGATGAAATACAAACTATCAGAGAGATTTTGCCCGACTTAAAGGTGCACTGTATGCCCGTAGGTGAGAGTAGGGATGCCATCTGGAAAAATGACAAAGCGGTATTTGCCTTTTGTATGCAGCACAATTTTTACTACAGCGACAGACTGCACATCCGTGTTTTTGATACCACACAGGGTGTATAATCTAAATTTTAGCTCACTTGGTTACAATCAATCTTACTATGCACCCAAGGGAGGATTATGATGCTCATACGCAAACTGTTTAAATTTGAAAATGCACATATCGTACGCGACTGCACTACCAGACGCTGTAGCGAAAATATCCACGGGCATTCTTATAAAATCGAAGTACTTTTGCAGTCAAATTATCTGGACAACGGACAGATGGTGTATGATTTTGGACTTACTAAACGCTCGATTAAAGAGATGATAGACTCTTTTGACCATGCGATTACCTTGTGGGGTAAGGATGATATGGCTTATGTGACCGCGATGAAAACCTACAGCAACCGCTGGATAGAACTTCCTGTTTCGCCTTCAGCAGAGCAATTCTCGCGTGTGATTTATCTGATAGTAGAGCGGATTTTGGCGTGCACAGGGATGCAAAATGGCGAGAGAGAAGTAAAACTTCATAGCATCATCGTACATGAGACGGAGACAGGGTATGCACAAGGGTTTAAAGAAGATGCGCACAGTAAGCTGATGGGGGAGATTAAGCTCGAAGAAATCGTCTTCTCACCTCAAGTACAAAACGAATGGAGTGATCCCGAGCTATGGAAGAAACTTTTAGCACAAGTGCCCATGCAAAACCCTACAAAAGTCTAAAAACCCTTTAGTGGGTAAAAAAATCTTCTTCCTCTAAGCCCGTAAACTCCCACGCTATAGGCAGTATTTTGACACTATCACCTTTTTTTAGACTTTTGCTTTGCGGAGTGCTAATCATCATCGCACTCGCTTTGAGTAAAGGTGAAAGCATCCCTGGAAGTTGTTTCTCAAAAGGCATAAATCCTTGTCCATCAAAATGTCCTAGTTTAACTGTGTATTTTGCATCTTGTAGTGAGATGTCTGTTTGGATGTGTGTGGTGAGTGAGGCGTGATGGTAGGCACTTTCGCCAGACATTTTGCGTATAGCAGCACGCACAAAGAGTTCAAAATTGACCATCGATGCCAAAGGATTGCCGGGCAGATTGATAACCGCAGTTTTACCCAGAGTCCCAAATGCTGTCGGTTTGCCAGGCTTTATGTCTACTTTGTCGAAGTGTAGCACCATCCCCAGTGCAGTAAACGCTTCTTTTGTAAAATCCTTATCTCCCATACTGACACCACCTGATGTGATGATGATGTCTGCACCTAGCGCACTCTGGATGGATGTTTTTAATGCTTCGAGCGTATCCGCAGAACCCGCTATGTAGGAGACTTCACATCCTAGCTCTTGCGCGCGCGCTAAAAACATGGGAGTATTTGAGTTGTAGAGCTGATGGGGGGCTATGTGTTCAAAGTGAGGTCGAAGCTCATCTCCTGTGCCAAATACTGCAACTTTGAGTCTGCGTGTTACGGATATATGCGTTACGCCCTGACTCGCAAGTAAAGCGCTAGCATAAGCAGTGATACGCTCACCCTTGTGTAGGTATATTTCACCTCTTTTGATGTCTTCTCCCGCGACTCTCATGTGCGCATTTTTATATATCTCTTTTGGCAACACGACACCTGTTTCATTGAGTGTAGTATTCTCAATGGGCACGATGGCTTCACATCCCTTAGGTAAGGGCGCTCCCGTCATGATTTTGATGGCATGGGTGTCTTGAAGTGTCATTTGAGGATTGTCTCCCGCGTAGATAACCTCTGTGCATTGCACGGTTTTACCCACATCGGAACATTTGACGGCATATCCATCCATGGCAGCGTTATCAAAACGAGGCAAATCAAAGCTAGCGACTTTGTCTTGGGCTAAAATCCGTCCGACCGTCATCTCAATAGGTAAAATTTCAAAGCCCACTTTAGGCACATGCATATAAATACTTTGTAGTGCTTTCATAATCGAAATAGCCATCAGTTGCCTTCCTCTTTTTACGCATCTTTTTTCTTAGGTCGATTATAACGAAATAGGATATAATCCCCTTTTAAACAAACAAAAGTAAGGATAAAAGATGATAGAAGAGATGTTGGCGGCACACAGTATTTTGGTGAAAGTTTTTTTAGGTTTTTTAGTAGGTGGTCTAGTGATTCCTATGATGACGGCCAAAAACCCTTTAGGTCTTAAAAAAGCAAGTTTTATCTATACACTAGTATTTCAAGCACTCGCTACGATGATTGCTTTTGCGGGATTTGTGGCTATTTTTACAGGTGATTTGGGTTGGTCGGTGAGCACCATCATTATGCTAGTGGTATGGGCGGCATTGATGGTAACTGAAATCAAAAAACACAAAGCGATTAAGTTGGCAAATCTTGAAGATGCGCAAACCTATCAGATGCTAAAAGGTAGATTTTTAAAGATTTCACTTTTGCAGATTGTGTTGGTTGTTGGGATGGTCGTTTTGATGGTGCTTAAAGCCAAAGGCATTGTGACACTCTAGTATGGTGTATCTCTATCATCCAAAAGCCAGTAGCCCTCAGCTTATACTCGAGGGTGATGAGCACCGCTATATTTTTAAGGTGCGTAGACATAAAGCAGGCGATATTTTGTATCTGCGCAATCTTGAAGATGCAAAGTTGTACCGCTATGAGATAAATTCCATCAGCAAACAAGCCGTTTTTTTGGAGCTTCAGGATACTCAAGTGCTTGAAGTGAAGGCAAAAAAACCGCTACATATTGGCTGGTGTATCATCGAGCCTAAGAATGTTGAAAAAATGTTGCCCTCACTCAATGAGATAGGTGTCGAAAAGATAACATTTATTCAGTGTAAGCGTTCACAGTCAGGGTTCACAGTAGATTTTAAGCGTTTAGAGAAGATACTTCTTAATTCATCTCAGCAGTCTGGACGAAGTTCTATGATGCAGCTTGAAACGGCTACGAGCTTAGAGGCATTTAAAGCAAAGTATCCTCAAAGTTGTGTATTGCATTTTTCAGCAAAAATATTGTCCGCTGTGGAAGATATTAGTACGATTGTTATAGGGTGTGAAGGTGGGTTCAGTCAAGATGAGCTTGCACTTTTTGTGCCAGAAAAAGTGATAGGACTTGATACGCATTTGGTACTCAAAAGTGAAAGTGCTGTCTGTGCGGTTGCTTCAAAGTTACTGCTATAAGTAAATAAAAGGAAATATGGATGAAGTTTTGGTCTGAGTATGGTGCGAAAGTACCAGGATATGATGTTGGTGTATTAAACGAGAGAGAAGCAAGGGCAGCTGCTGGTATATTGGGTATGCTAGGCATGATTGTTATTTTTGTAGGCATTGGCTTTAATCATACGATTGTTGCACGCGTGTATTTGGCGTTTTTGTTTTTTGATTTTACGGTACGCATTGTCAATCCTGCTTATGCACCTTCTATGTTGTTGGGTAAATTTTTTGTACAAAATCAAGTGCCTGAGTATGTCGGTGCGACACAAAAACGCTTCGCGTGGATTATGGGTTGGTTTATTGCCCTGCCGATGATGTGGTGGTTTGTTCTCAATTGGGATATCAGTTTCTACAAAGTGCTGATTTGTGTACTCTGCCTAACACTGGTATTTTTTGAGAGCGCATTTTCTATCTGTGTGGGTTGTGTGATTTATAAGTATTTTACCAAAGAAGACCCGATGCATTGCCCTGGTGGGGTCTGTGAGATGCGTGCCAAAGAGCCTATACAACTTTTTAGTCCTATTCAAAAAGTGATTGCAGGCTTGACGATGGCAGGGATTGTTGTGGGTACATATCTTTTTATCGCCTATTCTAAGCCACAAACCTTTTTTGGTGAGTTTTTGCACGAAGCAGTACTAACAACTGCGCAGCTTCAAAAGGAAAAAGATGATGAGTTTGACCGCAATGCTGCTGAAGAGTTTGGAGACGATGAGGACGAATAGATTTTAGTTTTTTTTAAATTTATTTAGATAAAATGTCGTTCTTTATTGTCTCGCTAAGAGCGTTGCAATATCCCTTTGCGCAAAAGGAAGAGCCATAGGCTGGAGCAGGTTAGTTACCTGACGCACACCATAACTAGAGGATAGAAAAATGAGAAAAGAGATTCACCCAGACTATATGCTATGTAAAGCAACATGTGCATGTGGTAACACATTTGAGATAAAAAGCAACAAAGAGACATTGAGTATTGATATCTGCAATGAGTGTCACCCATTCTTTACAGGTTCTGAGAAGATTTTGGATGCTGCTGGTAGAGTAGAGAAGTTCAAAAACAAGTACAAATTGAGCTAAATAAACTTGCAAGAGGTTTGACTTCTTGCATCACTGCTACACCACCTTTTTACAAAATTGCCTAAAGGCATACGATGATTACTTTTATTCCTACGCCTATTGGCAACCCCCAAGATATTACCATTCGTGCGATGAGACTGTTTGAAAAAGCAGAGATTTTTTTCTGTGAAGATACCCGTGAAACCAAGCGACTTTTACGGCTCTTAGAAGAGCGATTTTCCATGCTGTATCCTGATGCACTTTTTTATTCATTTAACGAGCACAACGGAGTAGAGCGTTTAGCAGAATTTGGCACACTTTTGGGTGAAAAAGAGGTGGTATATGTGAGCGATGCAGGTATGCCTGTCATCTCAGACCCAGGGCAACTTCTTGTGGCGTATGCGCAGGAAAACGCTCTGCCTTATGATGTTTTCCCTGGCGCATCTGCAGTAACAACGGCCTATGCCGCAAGTGGTTTTGAAGAGGGTAAATTTCTCTTTTATGCATTTTTGCCCCACAAAGGCAAAGAGAGAGTCACAGCACTCAGTGAAGCCATGAGCAATGGGTATAATACTGTACTGTATGAGTCCCCCCACCGCTTAGAAAAACTTTTAGAAGAAATCGTGTTACTCGATGAAAACAGAGAACTTTTTTTGGCTAAAGAGATGAGTAAAAAATACCAACGATACTATAAAGGTACAGTCAAAGAACTGCAACTCCAATTACAAACCTTGACAATTCGTGGTGAGTGGGTTGTCATCATCAAAGCACAGCAACAAATCGAGAAAAACCTGAGCTTTACAGAGCTGCTTGGACTCGAACTCCCACCCAAGATAAAAGCGAAACTTCTTGCGCATCTGAGTGACAAAAGTGTCAAAGAGTGGTACGGTGAGCTTGTAACATCTTCTTAACGCGGTACAAGCAAAAAAAAGGTAAAATCACCCTATGATATTATATGGAAAACAGGTCTGTTTGCATGCTTTAGAGCAGCACCCAGAGAAAATAAAAACGGTTTATGTGGCGAAGTCGGGTGAGCATGCCAAAGGTCTGCTCCCTCAAGCGTTGTTTCACCATTTTCATGACAAAATCAAATTCTTGGAAGAGAAATGGGCACAGTCGATGAGCAAAGGCGGCAATCATCAAGGCTTACTCGTTGAGATGGATGACTTGGTGTTTGCTACTGCAGCACAGATAAAAACTTATGATTTTATCGTCGTGCTTGATGGGTTGACTGATGTGGGGAATATCGGAGCAGTCATTCGTTCTGCTTATGCTTTGGGTGCAGATGCTGTCATCGCTACAGGGGTCAATCAGCTCAATATCGAAGCCATAACGCGAAGTAGTTCGGGGGCGTTACTTGAATTGCCTTTTATGATTATCCCAACCATTTTGGACACGCTCAATGAACTGGGGCAAGTAGGATTTGTGATTTATGGAGCTTCGATGGAAGGTAAAAATGTACAAGATATGACTTTTGCACCTAGACGCGTTCTTGTCATGGGAAGTGAAGGAAAAGGGATCTCCAAAAGAGTGATACCTAAACTCAATCACAAGGTTTCGATACAGATGAAACATTCATTTGATTCGCTCAATGTCAGCGCTGCCGCCGCAATTTTAATACACAGGATGAGTCATGCTATTCACTGATACACTTCAAACGCACAGCATTAAGGACATAAGTCAGCAAACAAATATATCTGAAGAAAATCTACACGCCTTAGCAGAGGGCAAGTTTGATGGCTTTAAGAAGGTTAAAACTTTAGGGTTTATCTCTATTTTAGAGCGTGAATACAATACCACGCTAAATGAATTGAGACAGCAAGCATCGGAATATTATATCCGCAATGAAGCGCAAGATAGTTTTTTGCCAACCTTGTTGACGACAGAAGAGAAAAAAAAGAAATCTTTAGCGTTTGTAGTACTTGTTTTGGCTATTTTGGGGTATGCTTCTTGGTATTTTTTTACTGAGTTCGATAAAAAACATTTAAACAAGATGATTCCATTTTCAGATACAAAACAGATAGAAAGCATACTTGTGCCAGAAGTAGAGCATCTTATTTTGCAGCCTAAGGTGACCGATGCTGAGGCAGATAACAAGGTGATAGTCATTGGTGATGAAAATGTGAGTGAAGCACTTCAAGATGATGCGCTAGAGTTACTACAATAAAAAGATGAAACCATAGAAAGAGAGAAAGCCATGTTTGATGAAATCCAATTTGAAAAAATAAACCGCTTACCGAAGTATCTTTTTGCAGAGATCAATGAAATTAAAATGCAACTCAGACGAGAAGGTGTTGATATTATCGATTTTTCTATGGGAAATCCTGATGCTTCTACCCCACAGCCTATCATCGATAAGCTTTGCGAGACGGCACAAAAGCCAAAAACACATGGTTACTCGGCAAGTAAAGGTATCTACAAACTTAGGCTGGCGATGGCAAATTGGTATAAACGCAAATATGGTGTAGACTTAGACCCAGATACAGAAATCGTTGCTACAATGGGAAGCAAAGAGGGGTATGTTCACCTCGTGCAGGCCATCTCAAATCCTGGTGATGTGGCTATCGTGCCTGATCCGACTTATCCTATTCATTCTCAGGCATTTATTTTGGCGGGTGCAAATGTCGAAAAGATGGAACTCATTTTTGATGAAAACACTTTTGAGGTAGATGAAGAGCAGTTTTTGGCAGATGTTGTGTCTCATCTGGATAACTCTATTCCCAAGGCAAAATTTTTAGTCGTTAATTTTCCTCACAATCCAACTACGGCGACAGTCACGCCCCAATTTTACGAAAAGTTAGTGGCACTGGCTAGAGAAAAACGATTTTATATCATTTCAGACATAGCCTATGCAGACATCACTTTTGATGGTTACACAACGCCATCCATCATGAGTGTAGAAGGGGCAAAAGATGT
>DYTF01000037.1:12803-16890 GCA_020726105.1 Sulfurovum sp.
CGCTTCAGAGCATCAAGTCTTGGCTTGACTATGGGATGTTTACGCCCATCCAAGTTGCAGCAACCGTGGCACTCGATGAGCATGGTTATATACCCGAAGAACAGGTTATCCCTCGTTATGAAAAACGACGCGATGTGATGATAGAAGCATTTACACAAGCAGGTTGGTCTTTGGCTAAACCAAATGCTTCGATGTTCATCTGGGCAAAAATCCCTGAAGTGGCTAGAGATATGGGTTCTTTAGAGTTTGCAAAACAGCTTTTACTGCATGCAGGTGTAGCCGTGAGCCCTGGGATAGGGTTTGGAAAGTATGGTGATGCGTATGTGCGTATCGCTCTCATAGAAAATGAAAATCGTATCAGACAAGCTGCACGCAACATCAAAAAGTTCCTCAAGGACTTGGAAGAAGCAAAACAATAAGATGGTAAATGTAGGTGTATTGGGCGTAGGAACTGTTGGTGCGAGTGTCGTCAAGATACTTGAACAGAATGCTGACATTATAGAAGCCAGAGCAGGTCAAAAGATAGGTGTCGCAGCAGGTGTGGTAAAAAACCTTGCCAAAGAACGCGGACTGAGTATCACACTCAGGGACAATCCTTTGGACATCGTGGACAATCCAGAGATAGACATCGTCGTGGAGCTTATGGGTGGGGTAGAAGAGCCTTATATGCTTGTTAAAAGAGCACTGCAAAACGGCAAAGCAGTAGTGACGGCAAACAAAGCACTGTTAGCCTACCATCGCTACGAACTACAAGCGCTTGCAGGTGACATCCCACTGATGTATGAGGCGAGTACGGCTGGAGGCATTCCTATCATCGGCGCACTGCGCAATGGGCTCTCTGCCAATCACATCGAATCCATACAGGGCATCATGAACGGTACCTCCAACTACATGCTCACAAAGATGATAAACGAAGGTGTGCAGTATGATGCCATACTCAAAGAAGCGCAAGATTTAGGGTATGCAGAAGCTGACCCTACTTTTGATGTGGGTGGTTTTGATGCATCTCATAAGTTGCTCATCTTGGCGAGTATCGCGTTTGGCATTGATGCAAAACCTGAAGACATACTCATCGAAGGCATACAAAACATCACCCAAACCGATGTGGCATTTGCAAAAGATTTTGAGTATGCCATCAAGCTACTGGGCATCGCGAAAAAAGTTGGAAACGGCATAGAGTTACGGGTACACCCCGCGATGATACCCCTGAGTAGTATGCTTGCAAAAGTAGATGGTGTGATGAACGCTGTGATGCTCAAAGGTGACTGTGTAGGTGAGACACTCTACTATGGTGCTGGTGCAGGTGGAGATGCGACGGCGAGTGCTATTGTGGCAGACATCATCGACATAGTAAGAGGCAACACAAACCCCATGCTTGGGTACAAAAAACCACTTGAGAGCGGATTGGCGCTACTCTCTCGTGCTGAGATAACTTCACACTACTATCTCAGGGTATCGGTAGAAGATAAAAAAGGTGTTCTAGCAGAGGTGACCAATCTACTCAGTGGACTCGACATCTCCATAGAAGCCATGATGCAAAAACCAGATGACGACAAAGACGAGTGCGTCGAGCTACTTTTTGTAACCCATGAATGCAAAGAGAAAATCATACAAGATGCCATAGCTAGGCTAGAAAAACTTAGTGTAGTTGTAGGTAAAGTTGGGATGATAAGGATAGAGCAGTAATTGTTCTTTTGATAAATTTACAAAAAGGGAGGATGCAAAATGACAATATCGCTACAACACAAACATTTTGTTAAGTCTTGCAGCCCGTTTATTAAATGGGTTGGTGGTAAGCGTGGATTAGTATCACGATTATTGCCACTTTTTCCAAGTGAATTTGAAAATTATCATGAGCCATTTTTAGGTGGTGGGGCTGTATTTTTTGAGCTTTACAATAGAGGATTATTAAAAGATAAAAAAGTATTTTTGTCCGATATAAATGATGAGCTTATAAATGCGTATTTACAGGTAAAAGAAAATCCAACCAAACTCATAAGTGAACTAAAGAAGCACAAACAAGAGCATTCAAAAGACTTTTACTATCTTACTCGCTCTTTGGACAGAGAAGCAAATTTCAAAAAAATATCACCAATCAAAAGAGCAGCAAGATTTATATACTTAAATAAAACTTGCTTCAATGGGCTTTATCGTGTAAATTCCAATGGATATTTTAATGTGCCTATGGGAAGCTATAAAAATCCAAATATAGCAGATGAGGAAGTTATTTTTAATGCAAGTGAAGCTTTGCAAAATGCAACTATAAAATGTCAAAGTTTTACAAATGTTTTAAAAGATGCAAAAAGTGGCGATTTTGTTTATTTTGATCCTCCATATTATCCTCTGAGCAAAACAGCAAGTTTTACAGCGTATAGTAAAGATGGATTTTTTGAGGCTGAACAGATCAAGCTTTTTGAGGTTTCTAGAGAGTTGAGTGCTAGAGGTTGCAAAGTCGCTCAAAGTAATTCGGACACAGAATTTATAAATAATTTGTACAAAGATTTTGATATAAATATCGTTATGATGAATAGATTTATTAATAGTAAAAGTGATGGTCGAGGCAAAATAAAAGAAGTTTTGGTGAGGAATAATAAATGGTAAAAAATGGACTAGGTGGCGGGAATACACAGACTGGCATACATTTTGAAGGAAGGGTAGATATTGTTACTTATTTAAATAACGAAGTTGATGGGTATAGATGCACACAAAAACCTCTAAATACCAAAAAACAATCTATGGGATTTGATATTTTCTTTGACGAAAACTTAATTGCAGAATCTTTTAAAAAATATGAGCTATATAGATACCTAGATACTTTAAAAGTTGATTGGAGGAGCATGCTGTCTAAACAGTTATTGCCCGATGATGCAATCTATGTCATTCGTAACAATACAGTTTTTATTATAGAAGTAAAATACCAAGAAACAACTGGCTCTGTTGATGAAAAACTTCAGACTTGTGGCTTCAAGTTGAGACAATACAAGAAATTATTTGCTCCATTAAATCACAATGTTGAGTATATTTATATACTCAATGATTGGTTTAAAAGAAAAGAATATAAGGACACCCTAGACTATATTATTTCAATGAATTGTAGATATTATTTCGAATATTTACCTTTAAATGAAATAGGCTTGCCGGTACCATTATAAAATATGACATTTTGCCATATTTTTAGCTTCATCGCTTTTAATTTTTTATAATTGGCGATAGAAAAAAGACTTGGAGTGTATTATGGAGCTTGTTTTAATTGATAAAGTTGAAAAGAAGAAAACCAAGACAAAACAATTGCAACCTGAAAATTTTGAGCAAGAGTGTACTACTGTTTGGAGTTTTACTAGACGAGGAAATTGGGCGACACATAACTCAAAATATAGAGGCAATTGGGCTCCTGAAGTTGTAAGAAACTTGCTCTTGAGATATTCAAAAGAAAATGATTATATTTTAGATCCAATGATAGGTGGCGGAACAACAGCCATAGAGTGCAAGCTACTAAATAGAAATCTTTTGGCACTTGATATAAACCAAAATGCTATAGAAATTACTAAAAATGCACTTGAATTTGAGGGCGAATTTAATCCAAAAATAGAGTTAAGATTAAATGACTCACGAGAACTTGGAATGTTAAAAGATGAAAGTATAGACTTTGTTTTAAATCATCCACCTTATGCTGATATTATAAATTATAGCGAGAAACAAATACCACAAGATTTATCCAATATTCATGATTTAGAAAAATTTTGTGATGAAATAGAAAAAGTAGCAAGTGAACTATTTAGAGTGTTAAAAGCAAATAAATTTTGTGCCATTCTCATAGGTGATACAAGACGAAATAAAATGTATCAGCCACTAGCATTTATGGTAATGCAAAGATTTTTAAAAGTCGGCTTCACTTTAAAAGAAGATATTATAAAACAACAGCATAATTGCAAAGCAACAGGTTTTTGGGTCAATAAAAGCAAAGAGGCAAACTTTTTACTCATCATGCACGAGCATTTGTTTGTATTTCAAAAACTCTAACCCACTACCGCCTGCACCCTACCAACATCACCATTAGCCAGCCGAACTTTAATGCCATGCGGATGTA